>NZ_JBEOSV010000007.1:189904-239214 GCF_040303245.1 Kitasatospora sp. NPDC096077
GGTATGGGGCCCCGGTCCGGTCGTTATTGGTCCATGTTCTCTCCATTTCATCGCCCCGGCCGGCTTACCCGGCCTATCGGGGGGGGGGCCCAACCCGAGCTCGGGTAGCACCCCCACCGCATTCGTTTCGCTTCGGTCGCTGTTTCGGTTTCAGTCGCTGCCGTGGGCTTCGGTCGCTGCTACGGCTGGAGGGCCGGGCGGCCGGACAGGAGACCCTCCAGGAACTGGCCGTGCCCGGCGGGCGAGGAGCTTCGGCTGTCCGTGGCCCGGACGGTCCGGTCCTCCGGGGGCGCGGGCAGCTCGGCGGGCTCGGGGTGTGCCCGCAGGATCCTGGTCGGCTCCTCGACCCGGCCGGAGACCATCACGCCGAGGACGTCGGCGATGCTGGTCATCGACTGCGGCTGCCCCGGTTGTGCGGGCAGTCCGGGTTGTGCGGGCAGCTCCTCGTGGACCGTGTCCAGCGCCCGGGGGCGGGCCTGCGGGGTGGGACGTGCTTTCGTTCGGCTCGGGCCGGTGGTCACTGCTGCCGTTTTGTCGGTCGTTGTTGCTGCTTCGGTCGCTTTAGTCGCTGCTCTGGTCGCCGCTTCGATCGCTGTCTTGGTCGCTGCCGTCGCTTCGGTAGCTGCCGCTGCTTCGGTCGCTGCGGTCCTGCCGCGCAGCCGGTCGACCTCCGCCTCCAGCGTGGCCAGGCGCTCCCGCAGGTCGTCCAGCTCGCTCTTCTTCCCCATGCTCCAGGACCCTCCCCGGCCGCTCACAGCCATCTGACGTGCTGTTACAGCCTATCCGGGCCCCTCCCCCGCTCCCCCACGGCCACCCGCCGAGCCGTGCACCGCGGTGAGCCGATCGGAGCGACCGAAGCGACTGAAGCGACCGAAGCGAAGCGGTCGGGGCGAGCCGGCCGGGACGATCGGAGCGACTGAAGCGACTGAAGCGACCGAAGCGACTCAAGGACGACCTTGGCCCGCCCACTCCGCCGGGTCGCTTCCACGTCGGACAGCGACCGAGCGGGCAGCGACCGACCGACCGGACAGCGACCGGACAGCGACCGGAGCCGACCCAGCGGTGGCCCTCAGCCGTCCAGACGGTGCCGAACGTAGTCCGGATGAGCCGTGCCCAGCTCGATGCGGTTCTCGTCCAGGCCGTTGACGATCCGCAGACACTCCCCGGCGAAGGTGAACTCCACCGCCACCGTCCCCGCCGCCAGGTCCTGGCCCGCCGGGCGCCACTCGAGAAGCGCGACCTCGGACAGCTCCCGACCGACGAACGACGCCAGGCGCTCGTCACTGCGCGACCACCGGGGCGTGAGCTCGAACCACTCCCACCCGGCGATGTCCGCCGCGGTGTCGATCGTGTCCCAGCCGATCGAGAACTCGTCGAGCTTCGTGTGGCAGACCTCCACCTGGACGCCGTCGAAGTCCAGCACCACCGGGCAATCGGCGAACCAGTCGTCGTCCTCGACGAACCGGACCAGGGCGAACCCCGTCAGCCGTCGGCCGGCCAGGGCCGCCAGACGCGGTCCGTAAGCCTGCCGAGCCGCCTCGATCCCGACCAGGAAGGAGGGTTTGAAACCAGAGATCCCCATGTCCACAGCACCCGAGTCTCCCCGTCCCGGCCCGAACCTCCAAAGCCTTTTCCGTCCGCCGCTCCCGGTCACCCACCACCGTCACCACCGTGAGCGCCCACGGTGACATCCGGTCAGCCGGGAAAGGGGTCCTCCAGGACCGGCATACACGGGGACAGCAACGGCTCCGCGTGCTCGCTGACCTCGCCCCGGACCATCCGCAGGACGCGGACCTCGCTCCCGTGCTCAGCGGCCTCGTCATCGCGCACATGCAGCAGACCGTACGAGCCGACGCCCCATGCCTCACGCTCCCCCGCCTTACGTAGCCGTACCGGGAACCCCGCCGCGGTCCAGCAGTCGGTGGAGCCGCTCAGCGGGCAGCACCGGGTTGGCCGCGGCCCCCTCGGCCAGCTCCGGGTCGTCCAGGAGGGACGAGACCAGCTCGACCGGCAGCAACGGGTTGGCGGCCGCGGCCCGGCGGACCAGGGGGTCGGGGTCGGACAGCAGCCGGACGGGCGGCTCGGCGAGACCACGGTCGGCGGCGGCCAGGGCCCGCACCTCCGGGTCGGCGTGGTCGAGGAGGTGCCCCAACCCGGTGCGCGGAAGCCGGGACAACGTCAGCAGGTACGGACGCTGGCGCGGCACGGCGACGAAGGCGTCGAGGACGATCGCCGACGGCGCCAGCGGATGGTTGAGCGCCAACAGGTGCCGCACCAGCGGATCGGGATCGGCGGCCAGGCTCCGCACCGACTCCCCCGACAGCCACGCGTACGACGCCGCCACCCGGTGCAACAGGGGCTCGGGCGACACCGCGCACTCCTCGTACCAACCCGCCTCCTGCTCCCGGAACATCCCGCCGACCGGGCCGACACAGCAGAACGTGTGCGCGGTGCACTTCGACGCAAGCCCGACGACCTGATCGATGGCGACGCACTGCCACCGGGTCCGCGGGAAGGGCTGTACCCGGGCCCGAGTCCGCACGGCCTCATCCGCATCCTCCGCCAGGTCCGCCAGCAGCCCCGGATCCAGATCGGCCCGGGCGGCCACCCGCCGACGCACCGTCGGATCGGGATCGCGCGCCAGCCGGGCGACGATGTCGGCGGGGGTGTACGGGTTGGCGGCGAGTGACAACAGATCGCGCTGCTCCGCGAGGCACCGTTCGGCCACCGCCTGGGAGATGGCGTAGTTGCGGAGGAGCAGAGCCCGGCCGTGGCAGTCCTCCTCCGGTAGGTCCGCCTCCATCGCCGCCGGGTCCAGGACCCGGGCGTTCCGACGTGCCGCCTTCGACACCTCGGGATCCGGATCGGCGAGCAGCGCCTCACGCTGTGCGGGGGTGAGCGACAGCCACAGGCCGGTGGCCTGGGCCCGTAGGTCCGGATGCGGATGGTCGATCATCCCCTGTTGGAACGATGCCGGGATCTGTCGGGAGAACTCCAGCTCCTGCCTGATCTCATTGGCGTTGAGCAGTTGCCCTGGCCGGTCGTCGTCGCGCGCGGTCAGCAACGCTTCGAGGACGTCGTCGGGGAGCGGCTCGACCACGTCCAGGTGCGGACCCGAGGCCAGGGCGGCACGGACGAGCGCGTCCGGGTCGTCGACCAGCCGCCCGCGCTGCTCGGGCGCGACATACCGGTTACGGGCGACGGCCCGGCGGACCGCCCGCTCCGGGTGGCTGAGCGCCGCATCGACGACGTCCGCGGGAAGGCTCCTCTCTTGGCAGAGGACCGTCCAGGCGGCACGCGCCTGAGGGGCCAGGAGCCGCAGCAGGACATCGGAGGGAGCGGCCGGGTTGGCGGCGACACCGCAAAGCCACAGCTCGGGGAGGGAGGGGGCAGGCATCGGAACATCGTCGCAGCGACCCCGACGCGTCGTCAGCCGGATCCGCGATCCATCGAATTTTCCGCGGAAAATTCGATGGATCGGTGGGCCAGACCGAGGTTCGATGGCGCTCATCCGCACACCCGCGCCCGCACACTCGCACCCACACCGGAGGCCAAGCCCGATGCCCGACCAACCCGATGACGTGACGGCCACCAAGCGGTACGTCTACCTCGACCCGGACGGCTGCGGCGGAGGCTGGATGTTCGTCATCGTGGCCGCCCCCACCGGCGTCATCTACCAGAGCCAGTGCGGTGGCCACGCCTGCGCGCAGTACGAGCAGGAGGGGTACCTCGTCCCGCTCTACGGAACGGACCTGGACGCGGACCTGAACAAGATCTTCGTCGGCGAGCTCAAGGGCTGGGGCATGCGTGGCCAGGAGTGGTCCACCGGGGTACTCGACCGGCTGCGGACGGCCGTCGACGACCTGGCGGTTTACGGTTCCGGTACCCATGAGGACCTCTATCCACCGTCCCTGGTCCTCGACGAGTCCCGGCTCTCGGAGGCGGCGGAGGCATGGATCCCGGTTCTCACCCCCGACGGTCCCGGAGTGCTGGTCTGGGAGAACTCCGACTGACTGACGCCCGGCAGCTCCGGCGACCGATTTTCCGCGGAAAATTCCGACGGCTCCGACGGAACCCCAACGGCACGCGCGATAGCGTCACCTGGTGGCGGAACACCCCTATGACGACATCCGGATCGAGGCGCCCGAGTCCGGAGCTTCGGTCCGCAGAAACGTGCCCATGTTCTTCGGGGCCGCCCCCGGGGACCCACAGCTGGGCACGAATCTGCTCTCCGCCCTGGGCGACGACCTGCTTCACGCGGCGAGCAGCATCGCTCCGGCCCACCCCCTGAGCGCCCGCATCGACATCCTCGGCGACCGACGGATCACCGTGTCGGTGGCACAGCCCCACCGCTGGACGGCATCGGACTCCCCCACCCTCGGCCCGTCGGGGTCTCTGCTCGGCAACGAATGGTGGTCCCTGTCAGCCCTTGCCGCGTTGTCCGCCGCAGTGACCGTCGAGCTCTGGTGCGACGGACGGGGGTTCCGACAGCAGTGCTCGGGCTTGCGCCCACTCGGCGCCGTCCAGGACTTCCTGCCGCCGGACGGCAGCGGAACGCGCGTGAGCCTGACCCTCGACCCGGCTTGCATCGGCCCCGACGTCGCCATCCCTACAGAGCTCGACGGCCTGAACCTGCACGGCCCGTTCTGCACCGCCCCGCCCGGCCCCGGCCGGCTGTTGATCCGAGACCACCGGCAAGGCCCGGCGGCACGGGACATCCGGTACCGCTGACCGACCACTTCCCCATGCTTCGGCGGCCTTCTCTGTCCCTCCGAATTTTCTGCAGAAAATTCCGGCATGCGCGCTCGCGCCCGTGAAGCGGTGGATCGGTGGATCGGTGCTCCCCCGCGGATCTGTGACGCTCAAGGCCCACAAGGCCCGTTGACCGATCCTCGGTTCTCGGTCCCTGGACATCCCACGTCGGCCCGGCGGCAGTAGCCGGGGCGTGGTCGCGAGCCGAGCAGCACTCGCCATCTCAGCCAACCGAGTCGAGCCCAGGCGAGGGGAGCGGCGGCTGAGACGGGCGGTGGGTAGCGCAAGGACCGTCGTGTCGGCCGACCGATTTTCCGCAGAAAATTCCGGCCGGGTCGGCGGGCACTCCACTCGGCCGGAACCCGAGCCCGCACGTCATCCGCTGCGGTGGTCATCTGCTGCAGCGAAGACCCGGACGCGTGCGTACCCCTGGGCGACCCCGGCCGTCCCGGTCAGCACGGGGTCGTTTTCAGCGTCGGCCTCCGAGCCGCAGGGTTGCACGTCCAGGTTGGGTCGGACATCCCGTACCGCTGACCAACCACTCCCCTTTGGTTCAACGGTCTTCTCCGCCTTCCGAATTTTCTGCAGAAAATTCCGGCACGCGTGCCCGCGCCCGTGATGCGGTGGATCGGTACTCCCCCCGCGGATCCGTGACGTGCAGGGCCCGCAAGGCCCGCCGACCGATCCCCGGTTCCCGGTCGCCATAGGCCTCACATTGGCCCGGCGGCAGTGGCCGGGGTGTGGTTGTGAGTCGCGCAGGATTCGCCGTCTCCGCCCGCCGAGTCGAGTCCGGGGGAGGGGAGTGGCGGCTGGGGTGGGCGGTCGGCAGGGTATGGGCTGTTGCGTTGGCGGACCGATTTTCCGCAGAAAATTTCGGCCGGGGTTGGTGGGCACTGCAGCCGGCCAGGACCCGAGCCGCAGACCGGGGGAGCGAATGTGTACCCCTGGGCCGGGCTGCGGAGTGGCAGCTGCCGGCGTGTGTCGACGGCCTTCTGTTCAACTGGCGGACCCCGACAGTCCCGACGCCGCGTCCTCTGCTGAGGTGGTCAGCCGCTGCAGCGAAGACGCGGACGCGTCTGTGGCCCTGGCCGACCGCGGGCATCCCGGTCAGCACGGGGTCGCCTTCAGCGTCAGCCTCCGAGTCGCAGGGCTGCATGCCTAGGTTGGGCCGGACATCCGGTGCCGCTGACCGACCGTTCCCCCATGGTTCGGCGGTCTTCTCTGGCCCCCCGAATTTTCCGCAGAAAATTCCAGTACACGCACTCGTGCCCGGGGAGCGGTGGATCAGTGCTCCCCGCGGATCTGTGACGCTCGGGGCCCGCAAGGTCTGTTGATCCTTCCCGGACGCCTCACGTCGGCCTGGCGGCAGTGGCCGGGGCGTGGTTGTGAGTCGCGCAGGATTCGCCGTCTCCGCCCACCGAGTCGAGCCCGGGGGAGGGGAGTGGCGGCTGAGGCGGGCGGTCGGCAGCGTATGGGCTGTTGCGTTGGCGGACCGATTTTCCGCAGAAAATTTCGGCCGGATCGGCGGCCACCACAGCCGGCCAGTACCCGAGCCCGCACGTCCTCCGTAGCGTTCTCCGCTTTAGTGGTCATCCGCTGCGGCGAGGGCCCAGATGAGTGCGTGCCCCGGGGCGACCGTGGCCGTTCCGGTCAGCACGGGGCCGTCTTCAGCGTCGGCCTCCGGGGCGCAGGGCTGCATGTCCAGGTTGGGTCGGACATCCGGTACCGCTGACCAACCCGCTCCCCTATGGTTCGGCGGTCTTGTCTGCCCTTCCGAATTTTCTGCAGAAAATTCCGGCACGCATGCCCGTGCCCGTGAAGCGGTGGATCGGTGGATCGGTAGATCAGCACTCCCCCGTGGATCTGTGACGCTCAGGGCCCGCAAGGTCTGTTGATCCTTCCCGGACGCCTCACGTCGGCCTGGCGGCAGTGGCTGGGGCGTGGTCGTGAGTCGCGCAGGATTCGCCGTCTCAGCCAACTGAGTCGAGCCCGGGGGAGGGGAGTGGCGGCTGAGGGCGGCGGTCGGCAGGGTGTGGGCCGTCGTGTCGGCGGACCGATTTTCCGCAGAAAATTTCGGCCGGGTCGGCGGGCACCACAGCGGGCCAGGACCCGAAGCAGCAGAGCGGGAGAGCGACCGCGTACCCCCGGGCGGGGCTACGGAGCGACGGCTGCCGGGCCCCTCAAGCGACGAATCGCCATGACACCAAGTGCGTCGACGACCTACTGTTCACCGGGTGAACCCCGACAGTCCCGACGCCGCGTCCTTCGCTGGCAGCCCGATGCCCGATGCCCGCTGACTTTCAGCTGACCTGGGAGCTGGGCGGCCACGGCTGGGCCGACTGCACGGTCAGTGATCGTGACTCCTCGACGGTGATCACGGCGTCCAACATCACTACCGCCCCCGAGGACCTTCTCGCCGCGACGGCCCGGCTCGCCCTCGGCGCCACGGAGTCCCGCGCCCAGTTCAATGCCGAGCCCACGATCGCCCGGTGGATCCTCTACCGGGAAGGCAGCGACATCTGGATCCGTATCCTCGAACTTCCGGGCGACGTGCACGACAACAGGGGCACCGAGATCTGGTCGTCCCAGCAGCCCCTGATCACGGTTGTCCGCGCGGTTGTGCGCTGCTTCGACTCGGTCGCGGCCAGGTACAGAGAGAGTGCCTATCGCGGCAAGTGGGGTGAGCACTTCCCCCGCCAGGAGCTCGAAGTCCTCCGGCGACAGCTGCCCTGAGACCGGGCCCGCCTCGTTCGGAGAACGGCGGCGGGTCCGGATTTTCCGCGGAAAATTTCCGGTCCTGGAGGGGGCTGACAACAGCACCCTCCAGGACCCCCGGCCCGTTCAGGCAGCGCGGCTGAGGTCCAGTCGTTCGGGCGACGGCTCGAAGCCGGCCGCGCGGTAGGTGGCGATGGCCGCGGTGTTCGAGCTCGGGGTGCAGACGAGCGCGCTTGATGCCCCCATCTCCCGCAGCGCCGTCGCAGCGGCGATGCTGATCGCCGTCCCGTGGCCGCGACCACGATGGTCGGCGTGCACGCCCAGCGGTTCCAGCAGGCCGGGCTTGCCGGGCCCGGCCGACCAGACCGTCACCGCGGCCACCGCACGGTCCTGGTCGTCGTAGCCGATCAGGCAGCGGGCGTCGGCGTAGACCGGCCCGGCCGCGAGGACGTGCCAGCTCTCCTCGGTGAACCTCGGGCTGCCGAACGCCGAGCGGTGCACCGCGGTCCGAGCCCTCGCCGTCTCCGGGCCGACCACCTCGACCCTCAGGCCGGACACCTCCACCGGTTCGGCGAGATCGTGGCGCAGCGGCGTCCACGGCTCGTCCAGGTTCCAACCCGTCTGCATGAGGACCTCGCGGAGCAGGGCACCGTCGGGAACCTCAAGGCCGACCCTCCCCGGTGGCAGCACCCCGTGCTCCGGGTCGTCGAGATCCGCCCGCAGCCGGCGCGCCAGATCCTCGTCCTGTCGCAGCTCCGGAGCGGTCGTCAGGCGCAGCAGGTCGGGGGCGTCCAGAAATCCGACGGCAACGATCCGCCCATCCACGCTCCAGGTACGGACGGCTGCGGCCAGCCTCTCCGCGCCCCTGGCCCAGGCCCAGCCGAGGTCCCCCGGGTGGAGCTGCAGCGGCGTTCGGTCGTCCTGCCACGCGCGGAGCGCATCCACGGCCCCGGTCAACCCGGCGACGCCGGGCTCGTTCAACACGATCGTCATGCCCCCGTATCCCACACCATCGCGGCGACCGGCCGCACCCGCTTTTCCGTCGGCCAGCCTTGGCTCCTGCATACAGCCTTCGGGGGATCTGGATTTTCCGCAGAAAATCGGCCGGCTACCCCCGTGGGTGTGCCACGCGGAACTCAACGGCCGAACGCGGGCCCCGGGGAATCGGGATCTCGGCCACCCCTTGTGGGCAAGACGGTGCATCGGCTTACTCTGCGGTCCATGGACATGGACTCCGAACTCGGCGCGCTGGCAATCCAAGAAGGCCTTGCCGCTCCCTTGGTAGGGCGCCTTCTCCGGCATCCGGTGGCTCGCCGCCGGGCGGCACTGCTCCGTCGGGACCTGACCGAAGAACAGATGGAGGAGATCATCGCGCTCGGCTCCGCGCGATCGCTCGCCGCCAACAGCGGGGTGCCGGCCTCGATCAAGTCCCGCCTGGCGGAGCACCCGGAGCCGGAGGTTCGGTGCGCGCTAGCCGCCAACGCCACCGACGAGCCATCAGGGCTGCTGGCCCGCCTGGTCGACGATCCGGATCCACTGGTGCGGTCGTTCCTGGCGATGAACGAGCACCTGCCGACCGAACTCATCACCCGTCTCGCCGAGGACCCGGACTCCACCGTGCGGGCCTGGCTTCCCCGGCACGGTCGCAACGCCCCGGAGGCCGTGCGCCGGGCACTTTTCACGGACACCGACCCAGGTGTCCGCCAGGCCGCGGTCGCGCACTGGTCTCCTCCGCTCGATCTGTTGCCTGCCCTCCTCGCCGATCCGTCGACCCGCGTCGGCGCCGCCAGGCACTCACAGCCGACCCCGGAACTGGCCCGCGATCCAGATCCCCGTGTGCGCGGTGCCGCTGCCGCACATCCTGACCTCCCGGCAGCCCTTCGCGACATGCTGGCCGAGGACCCGGACGTCGTCGTCCGCAACGAGATCGTGTGCCGCGCGGACACTCCGCCGGACCTGCGGGAGCGGCTCGCGGCCACCCTGACGACGGAGGATCCGGCCGAGGCCTTCCTGCTGTCGCACCGCAACCACAGGTGCCCTTCACCAGACCCCGCCCCATCCACGCTCACCCACGAGCAGGCGGAAGCCCTCCTTTCCAGAGCCGGCCTCTAGGCCGGCTCTGGCCGGGGGAGTGGCGGGCCCAGGCCGAAGGACCGGGCCATCTCGACACCTCGTACGCCGGTGGATCGTTCGTCGGCGGCCGTCCGCCTTGTCCTCTCGACCGGGAATGTCAGTGGTACGAGAGATGCTTGATGGTCGCCGTCATCGCGCCAGGGGGTCTCTTCACATGCCGATCCATATCGCCAGCCGTCGCCGCAAGCCGGCGTCACTGACCGCTGCCTTCCCCGGCGCCGAGATCATCGACGTGACCTCCAAAGCACCGGCACCGTGGGTCGGGTTGAGCCCGTTCTATCCGCACGGCGGGATTCCGGTCCCCTTCAGCGCCGGGGTGACCGGTCAGTCCGTGGAAGGTATCTGGCAAGCCCTCAAGGTCTTCCGGGATTCCGACGTCGACCCCGCGAAGCTGGCGGTCACCACGATGAAGGGCCTGAAGCGGACCGTCCGTCGGTACGGCCCCGTCCAGGGCCACCGAACAGGTCTCACCGGAGACCGGCTGCTGCCCTACGAAGCGGCTCGGCGCCGGATCTACCTGCCGGCCTACCGCTGGATCCTCGAACACCGAGCCGCCGACCTGGTCGAGTCACTCAGGAACAAGGCCGACGTCGTACTCCTCGACTACACCACCAACGGGGACGTCACCGACCTCACCACCCCGCTCTCCCACGCCGCGCTCATCCAGCTGTTCATCGACGGGCGCTGGCCCAGCGAAGACGACGACGGCGAGGCGTCCGGCCGCTAGCAACCCACCGACCTCATGGTGTGCTCGGGGTTGGGTGAGACCCATCGATTTTCCGCAGAAAATTCTGAGGCTCGGGGCACGTTCGGCAGCGGCTCACTCGCTTGCTTCCCGCGACCGTCCCACGGAGCCGAGCCGAGGCTAGTTGTCATGAACTCCACCAAAACGGGTTCCATTTCGCTGCCAGCGGGGGCGGATCGCCTGAGAAACCGCAGATTCGGCGCGGGGCCCGCGATGCGCTTCGAGTCTTGAACATAAATAACGTCACTAGACCACGAATAAACTTTTTCGGCGTCGGCGCCCGATTCGGCCGCGCCCGCTCCTGGAGCGCGGCATTGCTCCCCATCCGACGGAGGACACCCGAGCGCGATCGCCGACGGCGACACGGTGTGACACCGGGGTCCGCAGCACACACGTGCGCTGCGGACCCCGGTTCTATCGATGATCGATCAGGCGGTGTTGGGGGAGAGGGCCCAGACTTCGTTGCGGCTGCCGACGCGGTCGCGGATGCTGGTGGGGGAGCCGTTGCCGGTACTGCCTCTCTCGGACCTGCAACCGCACCGGCGTGCAGGACTGGACCATCGGCAGCGGCGGCACCCTGCGGGTCCTCGGTGCCTGCGTCCGCCCAGTCGGCGGAAGTGCGATCTTCGGCACCCAGATCGGACGGTGGGCCTGCGACCCGAACGGGACGGCAGCCAGCAACGGTGCGCCGGAACTGAGAGCTCTCTCGTCCCGCGGCCTCCGGCGTCCGACTGGCGGCTACACCTACACCGCCGACACCACGACCAGTGGCAGCGACCCGACGGGTCTCAACTGCTTCGGCGACGCGGTCGCCAACCTTGGAACCGCCGTCGGCGGGTTCACCGACGCGTTCATCGGCCCGATGCGGGAGGCCGCCGGCACCTTCGTTCAGGACATGGGCGACGGCATGAAGAACCTCAGCTGCCCGCCGACCTCCTCCGCATGGCCGGAACTCCCCCTGAAGCAAGGACAGTTGGTGGGCAACCGGTACCATCGTCTCCGTCCTCGTCGATGGCTGGGGCCTGCTGAAAGGGTCGTGGGCGGCGTCAAACTCCTGAAAACCCTGGCCAAGGGTGTGGGGGAGCTACCGGAGTCCCAGACCGGCAAGCTGTTCGGCGACAACCCCAGGACGACCCCCAGCGACCAGGAGACCGCCACCGACCAGGGCGGCCAGGTCGTAGCGAGAAGGACGGAAGATGGATCGGCTTGAGGGGTGGGAGTGGCTGGACGAGCCGAGGGAGAGGTGGGAGGTTCCGGATTCCCTGCGAGGGTCGGCAGCCTCGACCCCATTGAATCTGGCTATTGCCATGCTGTCCTGCGAATTCCTTGGGCATGAGCTCTGTGTACTGGTGGGGAGGTTCATTGCCGAGAATGCGCAGCTCTATCTCCGCCCGCCGGTAAGGGGCTTGACGTTTCGTGAACAGTCTCTGGTCTCCGATGTCTTGACCAGGCATACGCGTCGTACGTTCGAAGCGTGGGAGAGGTTCAGGCTGAGCGCGGAGCAGGAGAGGCCCGCGAATGAAGTTCGCCGACTTCTGCAGGAGAACCGGGGGCTTCTTGCTGCTGAGCTGAACGAGGCAATCCTGGCTTTTTCGAGACTTCCAGGAAGTGTCCTCTGCGAGGGCGGTCGATAGGGGATTTCCCTCAACCGTGCGGCTTTTGGTCCCTGCGGCATGGACTCGGTTCCGGGACAGGACACCGCCCGGAGCTGCACTCCGCCACGCCGTGGGGCGGACGCCTGGCGTGTGTGCGACCGGGGTGACATCGGTACGGGCCGTGCAGCCGTCGGGTCGAGCAGTTCCTGGGTGGGAGATGGGTGAGGGGCAGTTCATGATGGGTTATCCGGATTTCGGCACGATACTGGCCCGGTTGCTGAGCCACCGTGGGGTGGACGTCGGATGGCTGTCCGCGGAGTCCGGCGTTCCGGCGTCCGAACTTCGTGGGCTGCTCGCGGGTACGGCACCGCTGTCCGTGCAGGTGGAGGCGCTGGCGCCCGTGCTCGGGTTCCACACGGCCGACCTCTATGTGATCGCGGCCCTCCCGGTGCCGCAGGCCCTGACGCCTCGGGAGCCGGCCCCTGGCTCCCGGCTCGCGGACCTCGTCCACTACACGCTCGCACTGCCGCCGGACCAGCGGGACCGCGTGCACCGCCTGGTCGACCAACTGCGCCGGAAGCCCCACGAGGGTCCGCTCCAGCCACCACGGACGGCGGACCAGCAGGAGGCGGGCTTCGGAGCCGCACTCGTCAACCTGCTGTTCGGCAACCGGAACCTGAGGTCCCTGAGCGCTGCGGCCAAGTTGCTGTTCATGCTCACCAACGGCCACCTGTGCCTGGCCGAGACCACGATCGCCGCCCTGGCCCGGGGTGGCGGTCCCCTGACTCCGGACGTGGTCGCCGGCTTCGCGCGCACCCTCGGCATCCCCGAGGGCGACCTGGCTGCCGTCGTGGGTGTCGAACTCCCCGAACCACGCTGGCCGGATGATCCGTTGGCCGCCGAGATGGCAGGGCTGCTGTGGAACTGCCACCTCCTGACCTCGGCTCAGGTCGAGCAGGTGCACGCGGCGACGCGCGCGATGCTCGTACCGGTCCCCGCCGGTGCCTCCGACGAGGACTGGAACAGTGTCTACTACCGGGACGGCACCTGGTGGGGAGCCCGGAAGCAGTAGGTGCGGGCCGCAGGGCAGGTGTTGTTCTTGACGGTGTCGGTGGTGTGCTGGTTCCTTGGACCGCGGGGGGTGGGGGCGCGATGTCCGGTGCGGTGGTCACGTTGGTGGTGGCCGTCTTCGGTGTGCTGGGGACGTTGTTGGCGCCGTGGCTCTCGCAGCGGGTTCAGGCCCGGGCGGCGAGGGACGACTTCGAGCGTCAGCAGACGGCTGCTCGGACGCAGTGGGACCGTGAGCAGGAGCGGGCGGACCTGGCGCTGCGCCGGGGGTGCTACGTGGCCACGAACGCGGCCTACCGCCGGTACCGCGTCGAGATCCTGAACTTCCTCTGGTTCTCCTACCAGGGCCTTGTGACCGAGCGGGAGAGGGACGCGCTGGAGCAGGCCCGTCAGGCGCACCACGCGGCCTTCGCGGAGGCGCAGATGGTCGCCTCGTCGGCGGTGCTGGAGCAACTGGACGCGGTCACGCAGATGTTGTCCGAGGCGTACCGCAGGACGATGTGCCTGCACGAGGGCAATCCGGAACCGGGCGGGTCCTTCGACGAGATCCGGGACTACCTGAAGTGGCTCTGGGAACGGTGGGAGGAGATGCGCGGCGTCATGCGCGTCGATCTGGGCGTCGATCTGGGCGTCGACGGCTCCGCGGCAGGCTGAGGGCCGAAACCGTACCAATCCGAGGAGTGATGTGCCGTGCGAGTCGTTCTCCTGCAGCCACCAGCATGGCGGTTGAGGCCCCCGGCGGACGTGCTTGCCGAGACCCTGGCCGTGCCACGCATCGGGCTCGGCGACCTCTTCCGTGCCCACCTCTCCCGGGGCACCGAGCTGGGGAACCGGTCCAGCGAGGTCATCCGGTCCGGCGGGCCGGTGCCGGACGAGATCGTCATGGCGGTCGTGCACGAACACCTGCGGCGGACGGTCCCCGCCGCCTTCCTCCTCGACGGGCACCCGCACAACACCACCCGGGCACGCGCACTGGACGAAATGCTCCGCGAGCTCGGCATCCCGCTCGGCGGAGTGCTACACCTGCACCTCTCCGAGCACGAGACGGAGCGTCGCATCCTCCGTTGGGCGGCCCGCCGCCTCTGCCGCGAGGATCCGATGCACGGCCTCGGACCCGGACACGGATACGGGGACGCGTACCAGCCGGGCGAAGTGTTCGGCGACGGCCCCTGCGAGGTCTGCGGAGGTGAGCTGTACCAGCGCGAGGACGACCGGGAGGAACGCGTCCGGGGCCGGATCAGCACCTACCGGGCGATGATCGAACCGGTCATCCGGTACTACGCCGACCAGGACCTCCTCACCACGATCGACGCTGAGGGCACCCACGAGGAGATCGCCGGGCGCGCACTCGCCGCGCTACGCCGACGCGGCCACTGACATCGGCGGGAAACCTGGTGCGGCGGGCGGGGGAGGGCTGTTAGTTTGCGGCCTTGGTGTGGCCTCGGGGTGGCCGCGGCCTCCTGGAGGTGGCGGGGGAGTGGGGGAGAGGGCGATGGCTGCGGTGACGGTGCTGCCGGTCGAGGGCGGGGTGCGCTCGCTGGCGTGGGACGGGGCGGACCTGGTCGATCCGGCCGGGGGCGGGCGGCGCTGGCGGCCAGAGGCCGGGACGGCGGAGCCGGCCTTCGACGACTTCGGGCCGGCCTTCGACCGGGCCGTGCTCTCACCGTCGGGGCGGCACGCCGTGCTCCACGAGGAGCGCGGCACCAGGGGGCTGGTCGTCGACCTCGCGGGCCGGCGGGTGGTGCGCGAACTCGTCCGTGCCGAGTACAGGGCCGACGACTACGACTACCCGGTCGCGCTCGGCAGACTGCCGGACGGGCGCGAGGTGCTGGTCCACTGCCCCGAGGAGTACAACGTGCTCCAGATCGAGGAGTTGGCGTCGGGACGCCGCCTCACCGAGGGGGCCCGGGAGGACGTGGACGTCTTCCACTCGCGGCCCGCGGTGAGCCCGGACGGCCGTCACCTGCTGGTGGCGGGCTGGGTGTGGCACCCGTACGGCATCGCGGAGGTGTACGACCTCGCGGCCGCGCTCACCGATCCGGCGGTGCTGGACCGGGACGGTGTGCTGCCGGTCTCGTCGGTCTCCGACGGGATCGACGCCGAGGTCACGTCCGCCTGCTGGCTGGACGCGGACCGGCTGGCGATCGCGACAACGGATGACGACCAGGACCTGGGCACCGAGGTGGACCGGCTCGGGGTCTGGTCGATCTCGGCGCGGCGATGGCTCCACCGCAGCGCGCTGGACCATACGGCCGGCGTGCTGCTCGGCCGCGATTCGCAGGTGGTCTCGCTCCACGGGCACCCGCGCCTGGTCGACGTCGCGACCGGTGCCGTGGTCGCGCAGTGGCCCGAGGTGCCGGTCGCGCGGAGGACCGGCTGCTACGGCGTCCGGCACATCCCGACCCCGGTCGCGGCGCTCAGCCCGGACGGCCGCCGCCTCGCCGTCGCCCAGGACGAGGGCATCGCACTGATCGGGCTGCCGGGCTGACCCGGCCCGGGGGCCTCAGCGGGCGTCGGCCTCGTCGATCAGGTACTGGAGCTCGTCGAAGACCTGGAGCACGACGACGACCAGCACGTGGTCGGCGACCATGAACTCCACCACCACGCCGGGCGCCGCGTAGGCCTTCCGCAGGTGCTCGTCGGGGCCGATCGGCGCCGTCGCCGTCTTGTGGTACGGGTCGCGCGCGAGGACGCCCAGCGCCCGCTCCAGGAGGTCGCGACGCTCGGCGGGCAGGGTGTCGATCGTCGCCTTCGCCTCGACGGTGTACTGCACGCGGTACGTCATGCCGGACACGATAGCCGGGACGGCGTCGGGATGGGGAACCCCGGCCGCCGGATACCCGGGATTCCTTCGCCAACTCCCTTGTCTGCCAGGACAGTTCCGGCGACAGTGGAAATGCCGACTGACGTCGACGTACGTACCGAAGAGCGCGAACCACGGATGCTTGGAGGTCGGGTATGGCAAGCCACTACCGGAACGAATGCGGAGAGTGCGGCTGGCACACGGCCTGGCTCCCACAGTCCGTGGCCGACGAGAGGATGCTCGACCACTACGGGCAGCGGCATCCGGGGATCGTCCCCCGGGGCATGCAGGAGTACCGGGAGAGCGGCGGATGCTGCTCGTCGAGCTGTCTGATGGTGCTGACGGGGTTCGTCGGCCTCGTGGTACCCGCCTGGTACCTCGTGCACTGACCGGGCGGGCCGGGTGGCGTTGGACGCCGCGCAGGCCTGGCGGGATCTTGGCGGTCTGAGGCGTTCACGCCACTCGTGGGGCGGGGTGGCGGGACTGCAGGATGGAGCCGTCGCCGACCGGGGGAACCCGGGGCGGCCCACCGGAACCCTTCCCCCACCAGCGCGAACATGAGGTACCGCCATGCCCGTCAACGCCCCCGCCGTCCCCGTCGGCGGCCCCGCCCAGAGCGAGACCCAGGCCGGGAGCCGGGTCGACAGCGCCGTCCTGAGCGTGCCCGCCGCCGCCCCGGCCGTGGCCGCCGCCCACTACGCGGCCCGGCTCGCCTTCGAGGCGGACGTCTCCGACGTCCACGCCGACCTGGCGGCCGGCGTGCCCGGCGTCGTGGTCGTCGACACCCGCAGCGACGTCGCCTGGAGCCAGGGCCGCATCCCCGGCGCCCTGCACATCCCCACCGGGCGGATCGCCGAACTGGCGCCGCGGCTGATCGACCCGGCGCAGACCGTGGTCACCTACTGCTGGGGCCCCGGCTGCAACGGCGCGACCCGTGCCGCGCTGGCCTTCGCCCGACTCGGCTACCAGGTCAAGGAGATGCTCGGCGGCTTCGAGTACTGGGTGCGCGAGGGCTTCGCCTACGACACCGCCACCGGCACCGAGCAGCGGCCCGTCGACGACCTGACCGCCCCGCGCTCGGGCATCTCCTGCGCATGCTGAACGGCCGCGGCCCGCCGAACGACACCGCACGGCCGGGCGGCGTGATCCGCCCGGCCACCGCGGCCGACCTGCCGTACGGCCATCCTGAACCTGTCGCGCGCCGTCAACGTCCCCTCCACTGTCGTGAACGCTGTCCGAGGCCGGTCGCCGCCCCGGCGGCTACCCCGCCAGGGCCGACAGCCAGGGGTGGCCGGGGTGCACCTGGGCCAGCCACCCGCCGAGCGTGCTGCGCCGGGTCCGGTCCAGTAGCGGCAGGGCGGCGTCGAAGTCGGCCCGGTCCTTGGGCCGGGTCGCCTTCGCCTTGAACAGCAGCACCAACTCCGGTGCCAGGTAGGGGATTCCGTCGGCCGTCCGCTCGATGATCGCCTCGTACGGCAACCGCAGGGTCTCGTCCCGGCGGCAGATCCACGTCCCGCCCGCGTGCGGCTCGCGGAAGACGTCGAACAGGAACCGGCCGCTCGACGGATCCCGCAGCCAGGTCTGGTGCGTGGCCGCCAGCGCCTCCGCACCCGCCCCGGGCCAGACGCGCCCCGAACCCACCGCGTCGAACACGTACTCCGGGAAGCGCTCCCGGACCTCAGGGAACCCCGCCGCAGGCACCGCGATCTCCAGGTCGCCGTGCGGCCGGGACTGCCGCCCGAGGAAGAGGTCCAGTGCCCAGCCGGCCGCCACGCACCAGGTCGTGCCGACCCCCTCCAGCCGCCGGGCGACCTGCTCCGGCCGCCAGGCGTCGGCCCACCGGGCGGCCAGTTCGTCGGCGCCGAGCTCGATGCCGCCGGGCGGCAGGGTTGCGGTCACCACGACAACCTACTGCGGCCCCGGGACCGGCGGATGCCCAGGGCCCGGACGTCCGCCGCCGTGGGCGCGACCGGCGCCCGGCACCCGGCTTCCTCAGCGCCGCCAGCGGTAGCAGGCGTCCCACTCCCCGGTGATCCAGGTGCCGTCACCGAGCGGCAGCACGTTGTCGACCTCGGGCATCGGGTACTCGACGCGGCCGTGCAGGGCGCCGGTGGCGGGGTCGGCGAGCCAGTGGCTGTACTCCCGCCAGGCGTCCTCGCCGAACAGGTACACCGCGGCCTCGTCGTACGGGTTGTGGAGCGTCACCAACGCGGTGTCGTCGTCCACGAACCCGCTCGGGTAGGAGAGGTACGGGGCGTTGTGCACCGAGCAGTCGCCGGTGCCGGGGGCCGGGAAGTCGTCCAGGCCGAGCGTGGCGGTGACCTGGTGGGTGGGCAGGCTGTGCCAGCTGACGTCCCGTCCCCTCCGGTCGAGGGTCATGCAGCGGGCGGCGCGGGAGTCGGTGTCCAGGTACGCGCGCTCGCCCGGGCGCAGGGGGTCCCGGTCCGGCGGCAGCCGGTCGCCCAGGACGATGGCACCGGACTCGGACTCCCGACACGCCGCCCGGTAGCTGGTGTGCGCCGTCCGTCCTCCGGCGGTGGGGTCGGTCACGGTCGCGCCGGCGACCTCGCCGTTCCCGTCCCACCACAGGCTGACGAACCGCTCGTAGCCGCCGCACGGGAGCATGCTCCGGGCCAGGACCGTCCCCGCCGCGTCCAGGGTGAGGATCAGGGTGCGGTCGGGCAGCCCGGAGGGGAGGCGCAACCAGATCCGGGGCTCGCCGGCGGCACCGGCCGGCGAGAACGCGAGGTAGCCCCAGCGGCCCACCTCCCATGCCCCGTACGGCTGTTGCCACAGCGTCCGGCCGCTGTCCCGGGCGACCGCGACGTACGCCGTCCCGGTGCCGAAGACGGCGAACGACAGGTCGGGGGCGACCCACACCCGCGACCACGGGGTGGTGGCCGGCGGCGCCGGGAACTCGGCCACCAGCTCGGCCTGTTCGCCCAGCTCGTGGATGCGCAGTGATGCGGCGCTGCGGACCTGGAGGCGGGGGACGGGACCGTCGGCGTCGAGGACGCGCCGGGCGTCGGCCCGGTCCGGGATCGGGTACCTGGCCACCAGTCGAGGTGTGATCGTCATATCGCCATCCTCCCGGGCCGGGCCGGGCAGAGCCGGGCCGGGCCGGCGGCCTGATCCGCGGAGGCAGCCGTGCCCAGCCCGCCACGCCCAGCCCGCCACGCCCCGTCCGGCGGGCGCCCGCTCGCCGCGCGCGTACTCCCACCGCACACTGGGACTCGTGCCCGCCGACCAGCCGACCCGCGCCGAACGCGACCTCCTGTCCGCGATCGAGGCCCGAACCACCCCCGGCACCCCGTCGGCCCCGGACGCCGTCCTCGACCAGGGCCGCCTGTTCACCCCCGCCCCCTGGCCCCGGGGCGCACCCCGCCGCGGCACCCGGGAACGCTGCCACCCCAACGCGCTGCGGGTCGCCCACCTGACCGGCACCGCTTACGTGGAGGGCTACGCCTACGCCGACGGCACGGCCTGGCCGCACGCCTGGTGCGCCGGTCCGGGCGGCACCGTCCTCGACCCGACCTGGCCCGGCGGAGCCGCCACCGCCTACCTCGGCATCCCGATGACCACCGAGTTCGTGCGGGCCTTCCAGCAACGCACCACCACCAAGACCGCGTTCGTCGGGGTCCTGGACGCCGAGGTCCAGACCGTCCGGGACGCCACCCGGGTCTTCACGGACGGCATCCCCGTCTGGGGCCTGCTCGACCTCGGCCGCCCGCTGCCGGAACCGGTGGGCCCGGACCGGCGGGCCCGGAGCTGCTGCGTCTGCCACTGACGGCCTGTCGGCGTGACGCCCCCGGCGGGCACGACCGGGAGCAGGCGCTCCTCCTACCCGGGCGTATCGGTGGCCGTGGCGCCCGGTCGGTGGGCGGCCAGGGCCTCGGTGATCTCGCGCGCCGCCCGGTCGAAGTCGGAGCCGGGGATCGAGTCATGCGCCCAGGGCGCGTACAGGCGGCGCGGGCGGCCCTCGACCGGATGGACGGTCAGGTGCGTGACGTCCCCGCTCCTGCGGGACTCCTCGACCTCGACGACGATGGACCCGATCTCACTCCAGGACCACGACCGGCGTCCCAGCAGACGGGCCGTCCGGATGCCGTGGGCGTCGACGACGGTCCGGCCCGAGGCCAGGTTGAGGTAGACCAGATCGACCACGAGGATGCCCGGCCCGAACATCCCGGCGCCCCACCACCCGTCCCGCTGCCAGTTGGCGACGATGAACGCGGCGGGCAGCACCGACAGGCCGATGATCCACAGGAGGAACGATCTTCGCTGACGGGACGGTATCGGGTAGCTCACTGATGGCATGGCGGGATGCTAGTCCGTGCTTCCGCGCCGAACTACGCCGGGGAGGGCCACCTCCCGCTCGCCGGTGCGGAGCTGCAGCGAGTCGCCGGCGCCCGGCCGTGGTCCCCGACGAGCGGCATGCTCATCGGGGACCACGGCCGTTGGTGCGGCGCCCGGGCCCGCTCGGGGGTTCGGGTCGGGGCCGCGGTTCCACGATGCCGGTGACGGCGGCGGACGGCGCGCGGGGCTACGCCGTGACGGTGTCGGAAGGGGTGACGGCCGCTCGAACGGCTGGTACGGCTTCGGCGCCGCGCCCGGTGGCCATGGCCGGGAGCGGGCGCCAACCGGCCGGGACGTCGCGCATGACCAGGGCGCAGTCCAGGACCGCGCTGCCCGGCGGGAAGCGGTCCGGGTCCTCGAAGAAGGAGGACGCGGCGGAGCGGATGCGGCCGGCCTCCACCCGCCAGGCGTCGGTGCCGAGCTCCATGCCGTCCAGGTGACGGCCGGCGCGGGTGGGGGAGAAGCCCTTGGCCCCGCCCCGGAAGAAGGCGGAGGCCTCGGCGAGATCGGCGAAGAGTTCGCTGCCGCGCAGCTCGTCGGAGAGCTCGACGGTGACGTCCACGCGGGTGCCGCCGTCCCGGGGCGCCACCGCGACGCGCAGCAGGTCGGGCGTCTCGTGCACGGCGAAGTCGGCGCGGTCGTGTGCGCCGGGGAAGAGGCGGCCTCCGGCCCAGGCGTTGAGCCGTGAGGCGGTGGCGCGCCGCGGGATGTAGACGCCGGTCTCGACGCCGTCCGGGCCGTCCCATTCGACGGCGATCCGGTGCGCCATGTTCTCGCTCCGCAGCCCGAGCGCACCGAAGACCTCGGGCACCCGGGCGGGCCGGACCCGTCCCAGGCGCAGCAGGCAGATGCCCGCGACCGCGTACCCGTGCACCAGCTGGGGACGCAGCGGCCCGGGGAGCAGGCGGGCCGCGGCTTCCGGGGCGACCCGGTAGTTCACCAGCAGCCGTCGTTCGACGACGCTGGACAGTCGCGGCTGCCTCATGACGCCTCCTCGCCCTGCGCGTCCGCGCGCCGCCTGGTGTGGCGCAGCACGATCTGCTCGGGGCAGACGGCGCTGAGGAACCGGCCGACGCAGGTGGCCAGGCGGTCCTCGGCCAGCGCGTAGTGGATCCGGTTGCCGTCCCGTCGCTCGGTGACCAGCCCGGCGCCCTTGAGCACCCCGAGGTGCCGTGAGACGGAGGGCGCGCTGATCGGGAACCTGGCCGCGATCTCGCCGGCCGCGAGCTCTCCGCCCCGGAGGTCCTCCAGGATCTGGCGCCTCGTCGGATCGGCGAGGGCGCGGAAGACGCCCGTCTCGTCCTGCGCTTGTGTCATGCCATCTGTTTAGCATCTTGGCTAAATACCTAACAAGGGGTCTCGCCGCTCCGGCCGGCAGGCGGCGTCCCCGGGCGGCGAGCGCTGTCACTGCCACCGGATACGGTCCGGACATGGACCGTCAGAAGCCCTCCTCGCCCTTGCCTCACCGCGTGACGTTGCACGACTTCACCTTGTGGGAGCCCATCCTGCGGCTCCTGCTGGCCGGCAGCACGGACAGGCGGCCCGACCGGTCCACCCGGGTGGCCGGACGCATCGGCCTGCAGAGCTGGAGCCTGGCCCTGCGCCGACCGTCGCCGCCGCCCGGTCGGGCGTCCCAGATCGAGGACATGCAGGAGGAGTTCGACGCGGTGGGCCGGGTGCAGGGCGCGCTCGCGGCGGCCGGCATCGACGACATCGCCTTCGCGGCGGAGATCTCCCCGACCGGCAGGACCGCGCTCCACCTGCTCGGGCCCAGCCCCGCCGTGGAGCCCGGTATCGGCAACCCGCACCCGGGGGCGCTCATCCTGGTCGAGGGCGCCCTGCCCGAGCCCTGGCGCCGCCTCCCCGAGCCGGTGCCCGGGGCGGTGCCGGCGGCCTCGGCGGATCCGCTGCTGCTGGAGCGGACGCTCCGCGAGCGGTTGCCCGACGCCATCGGCGCGACGGAGGCGGAGATCGCCGCCGCGGAAGCGCGCCTCGGCGTCACGCTGCCCGCCGAGCTCACGGCGCTCTACCGGGTGACCCGGGCGCGCTGGGAGGACTGGGGGGACGATCACGAGAAGGCGAACCGCGTCTTCGCAGCGGTCGGTTGCGTGCTCCTCCCGCTGGACGAGCTGTACCTCGCCGACGCGCAATCCCGCTACTGCCGCTGGGAGTTCGCGGCGATGGAGGCGGCGGTCGGTGCGCGGCCCGGCGCCGCGGTGCAGGGCCTGGTCGGCTCACCCGGCTGGATCGCCTTCGGGGACAACGGTGGCGGGGACCGGCTCGCGATCGACCTGACCCCGGGCCCCG
Source organism: Kitasatospora sp. NPDC096077 (assembly GCF_040303245.1). Lineage (NCBI taxonomy): Bacteria > Bacillati > Actinomycetota > Actinomycetes > Kitasatosporales > Streptomycetaceae > Kitasatospora > Kitasatospora sp. NPDC096077. The sequence goes on from NZ_JBEOSV010000007.1 coordinate 212,379, forward strand.
GCGGCCACGTCGGGCAGATCATCATCCTCAACCACGAGGACAACATCGGCGCCGCACTCCTCGCCGACTCCCTCACCGACCTGGTGCTGGACCGGCCCGGCGCCGAGGGCGATGGCCCGCACGACGGCACTCCGTCACCCGTGGCCCACGTCAACATCAGGAGCCTGACCAGCATCGAGGCCGCCGCCCACCCGGGCCTGGAGGTCCTGTCCATAGGAGTGTGGGACGACGAACCGCTCAGCCTCGCCCCCGTCGCCGGGCTGCCCCGCCTGCGGACCCTCAGCGCCTACCCCGGTGCGCTCGCCGATCCGCTGGAGATCGCGCAGCTGACCGGCCTGGAATACCTGGCACTCGGGCCGCAGGAGTGGCGCGCCCTCCTCGACGCCGGAGCCGTCCCGCGCAGCCTGTCCGCCGCCGCCATCGAGGTGAGGGGCCCCGAGGACCCCCTGCCCGTCGTGGCCGTCGCCAACGAGCTGCTGGACCTCTGGGACCGGCCGCGGATCGAGCGGACCGTCATCGAGGGCGAGCTCGGCCCCGTCGGGTAGCCGGTGCGCAGCGGCGGTGTCGGCCGGCGTCAGCGCGCCGCCACCACGAGCGCCTGCCACCGGGTCGCCGGGCCCACGGGGTTCTCGATCGTCGGGCAGAAGTACTTCGACCCGTGGAGGCGGTAGTCGACGGCCAACCGGTACTGGTCCAGGGTCAGTTCGGGAAGGCTCTGCCAGGTACCGCTGAAACCGGCGCGGTGGGCGTAGCTCCCGAGCGCGACGAGCAGGAGCCCGTCGGCGGCGTCGGAGCAGAGCCACCGCAGACCGATGAACGAGGCCGTGCTGCTGTGGCCCGAGTCCGTGCCGGCGGACGAGCCGACGGCCGTGATGCCGTGGAACTCGTCGACCGTCACCTGGTCCCCCTCGGAGGCGGGCCAGGCGACGATGAACCGGTCCGTGCCCGGCCGCAGGCGTTTGGCGTGGACCGCCGCCAGGATCACCAGGCGGTTGCCGTCGGGGTCGGTCGTCCCGCCCGCCGCCGTGTAGGTGTTGCCGGCGGTGTCGGTCACGGTGATCGGCCCGGGCTGCGCATTGATCAGCCGGACCGTGACGAGCAGCGAGTCGCCCGCGGCGACGGGCCGTTCGACCGGCAGGTCCGTGCCGGTGCTGCCGATCAGGGGATCGGCGGGGAACGAGTCGCTGCCGACCCGGGCGACGTAGGAGACGGGCTCCGACGGGGACGCCGGACGCGGGCCGGCGCCCGGACCGGTGTCGCCGCTGACCGCCGTCAACAGGCACGCGGCGGCCAACGCGCCCAGGCGCTTGACGCGACCGAATGGGTCGCGGGTCAGCAGACGGCCGACGGCGGCCCGCCAGGCGCCGGGCCGCGAGGGGCCGGGCGGCGTGGCCGCGACCTCCGTGTGAACGACCTCCGTGTGGACGGCTTCCGTGTGGACGACCTCCGTGCGAACGGTCGCCGCGAGGTCTTCGGTCGGCGGATCCACCGCCAGGAGATCCGCCGGGCGATCCGCCGGGGAATCTGCCGGGGAGTCCGCTACGGGATCCACCGGCCGTGCGGCCTCCGACAGTTGGGACCGCTCCTGCTCCGTCAGCCCCATGGCCTCCGCCAGCAGCCGTACGGTGCTGAGTCGCGGCCGCCGCACCCGGCCGCGTTCCAGATCGCGGATCGCCCGGGACGACAGGCCGGACCGCTCGGCGAGTTCCTCCTGGGTCAGGCCGGCCCGCAGCCGCCACCGGCGCAGTAACGGACCGACATCGGGCACATCCACGGACTTCCCCTCCACGCGGTTCCCCCGAACCAGCTGACGATCAGATCAGCCGTAGAACTTCCGGTCAACCTCCGGTCCGGGGTGCCGGGTTGGCCTGCGGAACTTCCGGCCAAACTCCGGTTCCGCTCCTGGGACCTTCCTGCGAGGACCCGCCAGAGTGCTGGACGAACCGGGCTCGCCCCTTCTCCACCGGTCGCGGAGCGCGGGGGACCCTGCGACCGGAAGGGGCGGGCCAGGTTCGATCAACGTCACCCCGGCGCCGGGCACACCGGGTCGGCAGCAGCCCGAAACGTCCGGCCAACGGCGGGTCAACGTCATGGTGGGGCCGCCGGTCCGCCGGTGAGGATGGGTCAAGCCCGACGGGGACTGCGCGCGGCGCAGGCCGGGCTACTGCGAGCACACCGAAAGCGAGACAACCAGTGAAACTGAGGATCAGAAGGTCCGTCCTGGCGGGGGCGCTGGCCTTGATGTCCGCGTCCGGCCTGGTGGCCGTGAACGCGCAGGCGGCGCACGCCGCGTCCTGCGGGTCGGACCGTGTCATGGCGAGCAAGCCGACCGACCTCTGGGGGTACAACCTCGGCGTCATCTCCAACAAGCACATGGGCAAGCTGTACATCGGGTACATCCCGAGCTGCCGGATGGAGTACGCGGAGGTGCACTGGGACCAGAACGCCGACCTGTCCATGATCGGCGACAACTACATCTGGCTGCAGGACGCCAACGGCCACCAGGCGGGGAAGGCGGACATCGGGAACCTCGCCCAGTACGGCGCGTTCGGGACTTCGCACCTGGTGCCCATCGACAGCTTCGGCTACGGCTACAGCCAGCCGAGGCTGCACATCGGGCTCACCTTCAGCGGCGGCAGGACGCCGACCTGTCGCCCGACCGACTACTACGGCAACGGCCACAGCTTCGCCACCGGCGGCAACGAGGCCAGCCACAACTGGCAGGTGTGCGGAATATGAGGCGGAAACTCGGGACCGCGGTGGCGGTGGGTGTCATGACCGTGGGCTCCATGGCCGGCACGCTCGCCCTGTCGGGGACGGCGCAGGCCACGGCCTACCAGCGCAACGTCCAGCTGAAGGACCTCCAGGACCAGGGCCTCGACTGCCTGGACAGCAACTACAACGGGTCGCTGTACATCCTGCCCTGCAACGGCGGCGCCTTCCAGCGCTGGAACGTCACGTCCTACGCCCCGGACGTCAACAACTACTACAGCAGGGTGCAGGTCCAGAACGTCCAGACCAGCCGCTGCCTGCGGGTCCAGTTCTTCTCCGGCAACGGCTACGAGGCCAAGACCGACAGCTGCGACGCGGGCAACTACCGCGACCAGTGGAACATGACCTGGGTCGGCAACACCTCGGGCAACCCGTCCAACAGCTTCCAGTTCTTCAACTGGCAGCCTTCGGGCCCGCTTTCGGGCCGCAGCGAGGTCGACTTCTGCCTGGACCGGGGGCAGGCGGGCCACGCGAACAACATGGTCTTCGACATCGGCCAGTTCAAGAAGACCTGTGACAACCACTCCAACCGGTGGCAGATCTGGAGCATGGTCCACTAGGCAGCCGTCGCCGCCGGAGGGCCGGCCGGAACCGGCGGTCCCACCCGGACCTGCCCGCGCGCGGCCGAGGGCTGTTCGGCCGCGCGCGTCATGGGTAGGGTGCCTCGTCATGGTCGACGACTGGCGGGACGACAGGATCGGCAGCGCGCTGAACGGCACGAACCCCACGGTGCTGCGGCGGCTCGACGCCGGCTTCGCGGTGATCGGTGACGTGCAGTTCCTGCCGGGGTACTCGGTCCTGCTGGTGGACGAGCCCGGGGTGGAGCGACTGTCCGATCTTCCGCGGGGCCGGCGGACGGCCTTCCTGGCGGACCTGGACCGCCTGGGCGAGGCCGTGGAGCGGGCCTGTCGGCGTCGGGACCCGGGGTTCCGGCGGGTGAACCTGGAGATCCTCGGGAACACCGACGCCTTCCTGCACGCGCACGTGTGGCCCCGCTACGAGTGGGAGGGCCCGGAACACGTCCGGCGCCCGGTGTGGCTGTACCCCGCGGAGAACTGGCGCGATCCCGCGAGCCCGCTCGGACCGGAGCACGACGCCCTGCGCGAGGCGATCGGCCACGAGCTCGACGCGCTCGCGGTCCAGACCGACAGCGCGGAAGGCGCGGGCTGAGCGGCGCCGGGGCGGCTTCCGGGCGTCGTCAGGCCGTGACCTGCCCGGGTGCCCCGTACTGGCGGTGGCGCTCCAGGTAGGGCAGTCGTACCCGCTCCCGCCACTCCGTCGCCTGCCGGTGCGCGGCCGGTCGCACCGCCGCCGCCTCGGCCGGGTCCTCGGCCCAGCCGTACGGGTACGGGCGGCCCAGGGTCAGCGCGGCCGAGGCGAGGTAGTGGGCCATCGCCTCGTCGTCCGGTACGGACAGGGTCTCGACCCCGCCCCGGTCGACCATGATGCCGATCTCCCAGCTCCCGTCCGCGGCCCGCCGCGCGCCCCAGCCCGGCGACCAGTACACGTGCTGCGCCGTGACCTCGCCGCCGGGCCGGGTGTCCAGCCCCACGTCGGCCAGGGCGGGGACCACGGCGGCGGGGGAGCCCCACGGGATCGGCAGCCCGGCGTCGACCGCCACGCCGAGCACCGTGCGGCACGGGTAGGGCGTGCGGCAGCAGGCGCAGCGCGGCTGCCGCCGGTCGGCGTTCCGGCCCTCGGCCCGGGCGGGCCCGTGCAGTTCCATGACGGCGCCGAGCAGGTACTGGTGCCGGCCGACCGGCTGCCCGGCCTCCTTCAGGTCGCGCAGGAAGAGCAGCAGCAGCCGGTGGAAGAGCCGCCCGGACTCGTGGTCGTCCAACGGCGGCACCGGTACCCGGACCGCGCTGTCGTTTTCCTGCTCGTCAAGATCCATACGAGTGAGCCTAGAGGGTCCCCACCGGGGCCGGTCAGGCGGACCAGAACGGGTCCTCGTACCGGGGGAGGACGTCGAGGTTTCCGTTGGCCATGACCGGTTCGGGCGTGGGGACGCCGAAGGGGTCGCGGTCGCGGATGACCGGGATGGGGCCCACCGACGCGGTGAAGGTGATGTTGCCGGGGGCGCCGAAGGTGATCGCGATCGCGGCGCCGGCCGGGGTGGTGGCGAAGATGGCGGGCTGGTTGGGGTTGACCGCGGTGATCGTGTAGCCCTTGGCCAGCCAGCTGTGTTCGACCACGCCCAGCAGGGCGCCGTACTTGGCCCGTGCCACCTTGGTCATGACGTAGCGGTCCCGGGTGGCGGTGGCGTAGCCGAGCGACTGCTCGTAGAGGCCGGTGGCGCTCTGTTCGGTGGAGCGGGGCCAGCCGTCCCAGTACCGCAGGGGCGGGCGGATGCCGGACATGGAGTCGTCGAGCAGCGCGTTGAGCTGCTGGACGGCCTGTTCAGGGGTCATGGCTGCCTTCAGTTCGACCAGAACGGGTCGTCGTACGCGGGGATGTCGTCGGGGTTGCCGTTGGGCAGGGTCGGAACGGGGGTGGGGGTTCCGAAGGCGCCGTGGATCACCGGGACGGGGGAGACGTGCGCCGTGATCTCGATGAGTCCGGAGGAGTGGACGGTGATCCCGACGCCCGCGCCGTCCGGGGCGCTCGCGACGCTGCCGGGCGGGGTGGAGGCGGTCCGGGTGACGGTGTACCCCTTGGCCTTCCAGCCGCTCTCGACCATGTCCAGCAGGGTGCCGTACTTGGCCGGCGCGATCCTGGTCATGATGTGGCGCCGGCGGTTGGCGTCCGCGTAGCCGAGGGAGTGCTCGTCCAGGCCCTTGGAGAACTGCTCGACCGCGTCGGGGTTGTCGTCCCAGGAGCGCAGGGCGGGCCGGACCTGGGCCAGCGACTCGTCGAGCAGCGCGTCCATCCGCTGGAGGGCCTGCTCGGGAGGTACGAGCTGCTCGGCGGCCGGGGTGCCCGACGCGCCCGCGCCCGACATCCCCACCCCCGACGTCCCCGCTCCCGACGCGCCCGTGCCCGCCGAGCAGGCGGTCAGGGCGAGCGCCAGGGCGGCGAGCGCGACACCCAGCCCGCCCGACCCGCCCGGCCCGCGGGTGCCCCGCGGCGCGCCGCTCATCGTCCGTCCTGCTTCGTCACGTTGTCGTACTTGCCCGCCACGATCTGGCCGATGTTGTTGATCGACTCCAGCTCGTCCCGCTTGGCGGGGTCCTTCGAGGTGTCCATGTTCGGATCCTCCATGTAGTTCGAGTGGGAGTCGAACGACAGCGGTGCCCCGTCCGCGACGGCGAACCGGTTGGCGCCGAAGTCCTTGGCGGCCGGGTCCTTGCCGAACCACAGGTCGTTGGTGTCGCCGAAGTCGTCGTAGAGCTCGTTGGCGACCTTGCCACCGGTCCAGGCTCCCAGCGGTCCGGCGAGTTTGGCGCCGATGGCCGCCCCCGTGCCGTCGGCGGCGACCCGCTCCTTCGCCGGCAGGTGGCTGACCGGGTCGTTCTGAGCGTCGCCGACCCAGACGTGCTTCGGGTCGATGTGCAGCTGCGAGGCCCGGTCCGCCCCGGTGCCGGGGCTGCCGACCAGGATGATGTCGTCGGCCCCGGTGCCGCCGCCCTGGGTCGCCGCCATGCCCACCGTGGTCGAGCCGTAGCTGTGGCCGAGGGCGACGAGGTGCGCCGGAGCGCCTTCGTGGGTGGCCCGCAGGCCGCCCATGAACTTGTCGTAGTTCGCGCCGCCCTTCTGGGCGCGGTCGCCGGACATCACCTCAAGGGTCCGGGGGTCCCCGTCCAGCGGGCCCGGCGGGGGGTCGTAGCCGAGCCAGACCATCGAGGCGGTCTCGGCGGTGGGGTCGGCGTTGTGCGCGGCCTGCCACACGTTGCGGGCGCGGTCGGCGTCCTTGCCCCCGACGTCGGAGAGCTTGGTGCCGAGCCCGGGCACGTACGCGCTGACGTTCTTCGCGGTGTCCGGGTTGCCCCAGGAGAGGCAGCCCCGGCCCTGGCCCTCGTCGCTGACGGCGAGCAGGAAGACCGGCGGCGGCTCCTTGGTCTTCGCCTGGTCGAGCTTGGTCCGGATGGCGCGGAAGCCTTCCAGCTTCTGCTTGTCGGCGTCCGAGGGGTCGGGCTTGTTCTCGTACTCCTTGGTGAGGTGGTCCAGGTTGAGCAGGTTGGCCTGGTTGCGGGCGGCCGCGGGGATGCCGTCGCGGTTGCCCAGCAGGTCCGGGTGGGCCTGGATGAGGCGCTGCTGCTCGTCCGGGGTGAGGCCCTTCCACCAGGAGTTGACCTCGGTGGCCCCGGCGCCCTCGGGCGGGAACCCGGCGTTGAGCAGGTCCGTGCCCAGCTGGGTGACGCTCTTCTGGTCGGCGGCGGCGTTGTCGAGGCTGAGGCCGGCGCCGGTCTTGGCGCGCTGGGTCAGGCCGTCGAGCGCCTTGGAGATCTTCTGGTCGGCGTTGGCCGCCTCGCCGACCGCGTGGGATATCCGGTCGGCGATGGCCTTGCCCCGCTGCGGCGTGTCGTATTCCGGGTCGTGGCGTTCGGCCGCACTCGGGGGTGGCCAGGTGACCGTCCCGTCGTCGGCCACCGTGAAGCCGTCGGTCTTCGCGTCGGCCAGCGCCTCCTGCAGCTTGGACTGCGCCAGCCGGAAGCTCTCCGAGGCCTCGCGCAGCAGACCCGACACGCAGGACAGCTCGGTGTGGGCCGCGTCGAGGCGGGTGCTGGTCGTCTGCATGGCCGTGTTGGCCGCACCGGCGGCGTTGCCGACCCACCTGCCGTCGAAGACGTGCTTGAGGACCTGGGTGTTCAGGTCGTCGGCGTGCTTCTTGAAGTTGTTGGCGAGGGTGTCGTAGGCGGTGGCCGCGGCGTCCAGGGGGTCGATCTGGGCATCGCGCAACTCGGGGAGACTGACCATCAGTTCCCCTCCAGCGAGTACCGGCCGCCGCCGACCCCGCCGATGCCGTTCGCCCCGTTCTTGTCGACGTTGCGGTAGTTGGTCGCGGTCTGCGAGAACTTGGTGCTGATGCCGTCGACTTCGCCGCCCAGCTTGCGCAGGCACTCCTCCCAGGCGTCCGTGCAGCTGTGCAGGGAGCCCGCGGTCTGCCAGCCGAGGAGCCCGGCGACCGCGTTGTCGGAGGGCTGGTAGACGTGCTTCAGCTCCTCCGGGATGGCCTGACCGGCGGTGTGGGCGACGGTGGCCGCCGCGTCCAGGTCGGCCGGGTTGACCCCGAAGGACGGAGCCGGAACGGTGGAGGACGGTGGGCCGTATATGCCCGGGCCGTCGGCGCCCGCGTATGCGTTGATGACTTCCCCCTGTGGTCGATCACGACAGCGGCGCCACGGGCAGGAGACGTACAACAGCAGGTCACACGCTCAGGACAGGGCACCGAGGCCGAAAAGCTAGCAGATCCCGGTAGCGCGATCGCTCACCTGTTCGCCCGGCTCCGGTGTCAGTGGTGGTCGGTACGGTGGGCCACCGGTGAACCAGGGCACGGGCGGGGGGTGGTGGCGGTGACGGACGATCGGCGGCGCGGTGCCCACCGGGCCGTGCTCGACCACCTGCTCGGCCTCGTCGCCGACTCCCCGTTGGGCGACGTCCTGGTGCTGCGCGGGAGCATGGTGATGCCGGCCTGGGTGGGGGCCGACGCCCGGGAGCCGGCGGACCTCGACTGGATCGTCCCCCGGCCCCTGCTGGTCCCGGTCGATCCCGCGCACCCGTACTGGTACGTGGACGACGTGGCGACCGTGCAGCAGTGGCCGGAGGCGGCCGACGGTGCCGGGCGGTACGAGATCTGGACGTCCGAGGAGTTCGACACGGCAGGACTGCGGACCGTCCTACCGCCCGAAGGGCTGCACTGGATCGTCGAGGCCGAGCCGGAGGACCACCCGCCGCACCGGGCCCTGCTCGACCTGGTGCGCGAGCGGCCGACGGTGGCGCCGGGGCTGGTGCTCGACGCGGGCGCCGCCCGGCACGATGCCACCTGGACGTACACGGAGCACGACACCCCGGGCGTACGGGTCGCCGTCCCCTGGTCGGCGGACGGCCTCCCGCCCGGTGAGGTGCGGCTGGACTTCGCCCTCGACGAGCGGCTCCCCGAGCCCCCGGTGTGGACGGCGATACCCCGCGGGGACGGCGCCGGGCGGACCGTCGTGCGCACCGCGAGCCGTGAACTGTCGCTCGCCTGGAAGCTGTTGTGGCTGCACGCCGACTGCGCCACACAGGGCCGGGCCCGGGCCAAGGACCTGTACGACGCCGTGCTCCTCGCCGAGGCCGGAGCCGGCGCGGAAGTCGGGGGACTGTCACCGCGGCTGCTGCGCACGGTGTTCCGCCGTGAGCCGGGCCGTACGGCGGCCGCCGACGCCCTGCGCCTGGACGCGGTGGCCCGGTGGGCCGCGGAACGGTCCGTGGACTGGGAGGACTTCCGCGCGGACCACCCATGGGTCCGGGGTACGGCCGAGGAGTGGTTGGCACGCCTGAGCCGGGCCCTGGCACCGGTGCGGGAGCGGTAGGCCACCCGCACCGGCGCCAGGGCATCCGTGCCAGGGCACCGTCGCGGTCAGGCGATCGGCGCGGTGTTGCCCGGCCCGGACGCGCCGCAGCGGGCGGCGTGCTGGGCGATCACCTCGGTGACGGCCGCCGGGAGGCCCAGGTGCTCGGCCACCCGGTCCGGGCCGTGGCCCTGGAGGGCGAGCAGGTAGGCGGTCTGCACGCGCGAGTCGTAGGCCACGTCGGGGGAGGTGGTCGCGGAGAAGTCGCGGTGGTCGAGCAGGTAGAGGCGCGGCGTGCCGTCCTCCAGGGTCAGCTTCAGCAGGCCGCGGACGATCGGCGCGTCGGCGGGCAGCGTGAGCGGCGGCAGGTGCGGCGTCGACCGCAGGAAGCCGCGCAGCAGGCGGGCGCCGCGCACGGGGGTGCGGCCCTGGTGGGGGGTGCGGGCGTGGGTGAACGTCGGGAAGGCGAGGCGGGTCATGATCGAACCTCCGACGGCCCGGGGGCCGGGGGGAGGGTGCGCGCGAGCAGGCCGACAGGCGTCAGCGCGCACCGGGGGCGAGGACGGAAAGCTGAGGGCAGGGCCGACTGTGGCCCGGACTACTACTGGAGTCCATCTCTCTCGCCTCCTCCCGGCCGGGCGCGTGGTCGCGCCGATCGACACGGCAAGGAGCGGACCGGGCTCGCCACGACGGCGATGCCGGTACACCCCAACTCGTCAGAGCTTTGGCACTCCACGGCGTAATCCCCCTGCGGGGAAGCCACTTGGGATCAACCCTTAAGTCGGGAAGATCTGTCCTGAACCTGGGCGTCTCTCGACGTCGTCGGGTCAGTGGCCTGTGTCCGTGAAGACGCCTCACCGAACGAGGTGCCTCTTGTAACTCTGTGGATCATACCCCCAATCGGGGGTGAACGGGGGGCGAAGAGCGGTTTACATCGGGCCGACGGCGGACCCTCCTCGTCCGCATCCCGGCCCCATCCCGGCCCCGTAGTGGTTCGGGCGCGGCGGCCGTGCGTTCGAACCACTACGGCGGTGCCCCGCGCCGCGGCGGGAACGTGCACCGCGATCGGATCGGGCGCGGACGAAATATGCGGGAAGTTCGGAAAACGGATACCGGCGGGGTGATGGATTTCCTCGCCGGTGATTGATTTCCAGCCATTCCCCGCCCTTCTCCGCCCTTCTCCGGTGCCGCCCGGCGGAATTCCACGGCCGAGTTCGATGACGTAGTGGGCGCAGTCGCCACCACTAGTGGTCCGCCTTACGGCAGCCTCGCCGACCTCGAACGGAACCGCCGCACGGCCGGGTACGCAGACCACGAAGGCTCCCTTTCGCCGTCCGGTCGTCGGATTCGCGGAATACGTCCTGGGCGTTTTACCGGTCGCCCATGCGATAACCTCCTCCCTGGCGTGATCACGCGCCGTTCTCGAATTGGGGGGAATCACATGGCAATCGGACGACGGCAACTTCTCGCCTCCGTCGCATTCACCGCCCTCGCGGCGCCCGTCCTGGTCCGGGGGACCACGACCCGCGCCGCCGCGGCCCCGGCCCCGGCTTCGGCCCCGGTCCCCGCTTCGGGCATGTCCGGGGCGACCGGCACCAAGCCGCTGTTCATGCAGGTCGTCGCGCACGAGGACGACGACATCCTGTTCATGAACCCGGACCTGTCCAACGCCCTCGCGGTCGGCACACCGTCCGTCACGGTGTTCGTCACCGCCGGGAACATCACCGGCGACCCGTGCTCGGGCTGCGGGGACCCGGCCGGTGATCCGCTGCGCACCTGGAACCGGCAGATGGGCGCCGTCAACGCCTACTCCCGGATGACCGGGGTCGGCGACAACGACCCGACCACCGACGAGATCGGGCACTGGACGGTCGAGGCCTGGACGGTCGCGGGCAAGCAGGTCGAGCGGTACATGCTCAAGGACCACCCGGTGCACCTGATCTTCCTCAACCTGCACGACGGCGAACTCGGCAACGTGCTGGCCGGCGCCACCGACACCACGGTCGTCCCGACCGGGAGCAAGCTGTCCGGGCCGTCCACCTACACGGCCTCGGACGTGGTCGAGGTGCTGCGGCAGCTGATGGTGACCTACCAGCCGACCGTGCTCCGGGCCCAGGACGAACTCCCGGACAGCCGCTACGCGGGCGACCACTCGGACCACATCGCCGCCGCGACCTTCGCCGGCCGGGCCGCCCTCCAGTACGGCGGCAACCTGATCCAGGTGAACTACCGGGACTACAACGTCGGCGACTCCCCGAAGAACCTCGACCCGGCGACGGTCGCCACCAAGGGCGTGTTCGTCGCCGAGTACGCCAGCCACGACCACTCGGGGAGCTACTCCACCGACTGGTTCTCCCGGATGTACTACCGCTGGTCCCGCGGCACCTGCTGGGCCGGGCTGAACCAGGACGGCCGGCCGCAGGTGTTCGTCGTCCGGGCCGGCGCCCTGTACACGTACTGGCGCAACTCGGACGGCAGTTGGGGCGGCCCGGTGCGGATGGCCGACCCGGGCGGGCGGCTGGCCCCGGGCATAGCCGTCGGCACCAACGCCGACGGCCGGCTGGAGGTCTTCGCCCGCCGCCTGACCGACCACCACATCATCTCCCTGCCGCAGGGCGCGCCCAACGGCTGGTGGTGGAACTCCTGGGCCGACCACGGCAACCCCAACACCGCGCTCGGCAACGCCGACCAGGTCGGCGTACCGGTCGTGGCCGCCTCCCAGGACGGACACCTGGAGCTGTTCGTCAAGAACGGCGGCGGCGGCCTCAGCACCATCCGGCAGACCACCCCGGGCGGCGTCTGGACGGACTCCTGGACGGACCTCGGCGGCACCGACATCCAGGACCCGGTCACCGCGATCCGCAGCGGCGTCGGCAGGATCGAGGTGTTCGCCAGCACCCGCACCGGGATCATCAACTGGTGGCAGACCGCCCCGAACGGCTCCATCGCCGGCCCCGGCCCGGTCCCGGCGGCCGCGCCCGCGAGCCCGCCCAAGGCCGTGCTCGACCAGGACGGCCGGATCGAACTCGTCTACCGCGAGGCCGGCACCGGCGCGATGACGGTCAGCTACCAGAGCCAGCCCGGCGGCCCGTGGAACCAGTCCCCGGTCAACCTCGGCGGACACGGAGGCGTCGGCGAACCGGCCGCCGCCAACCTCGGCGGCCAGGTCGTGCTGTTCGAACGCAACGGTGGCAGCGGCGTCAGCACCACCGCCCAGACCGCCCCCAACGCCGGCTACGGCGCCTGGCAGGACCTCGGCGGCACCGTCCTCGACTTCCCGACCGCGATCGCCGACGGCAACCGCGTCCTGCACGTGTTCGCCATCGGCACCGACGGCCGCGTCTACTACCGGGCCGGCAGCACGGCCACCGCCTTCGGCGACTGGCAGGGCCTGCCGCTCTGACCTGCGCCCGGCCCGGTCAGTCGCGGCTGCGCCGGGCCTCGCGCAGGGCCGCCCGGTGGGCGGAGGGCGTGGTGCCGTAGCCGGCCCGGAACGCCTGGCGCATGGTCTCGGTGGAGCCGAAGCCGCAGCGGCGGGCCACGGCGGTCAACGGGAGGGCGGTGGACTCCAGCAGCCGGGCCGCGGCCTCGCTGCGGGCGGTGCGGACGAACCGGGCCGGGGAGTCGCCGAGTTGGGCGAGGAAGAGCCGGGACAGGTGGCGTTCGCTGACCCCGGCGCGGGCGGCCAGGGCCTCGACGCCGAGGTCGGCGTCGAGGTTGCCGATGATGTGCAGGACGATCTGCCGCAGGATCCGGTGCTCGGGCGGCGGGTCCTTGACGTAGACGGACAACTGCGCCTGGTCGCCCGGGCGTTGCATGTAGGTGACCAGCCAGCGGGCCACCGCCCGGGCCAGGTCGGGGCCCTGGTCGGCCTCGACGAGGGCGAGGGTGAGGTCGAGGGCGCTGGTCACCCCGGCGGAGGTGCAGACGTCGCCGTCGAGGACGTAGAGCGGACGGGCGTCCACGGTGACCGCCGGATGCCGGTGGGCCAGCTCGTCGGCGTAGGCCCAGTGGGTGGTCACCCGGCGTCCGTCCAGCAGGCCCGCCGCGGCGAGCACGGTGGCGCCCGTGCACACCGAGGCCACCCGGCGGCTGCGGGCCGCCAACCGCCGTACCTGGGCTATGAGTTCGGGATCCTCGGCGGCCCTGGTGTGGCCGTGGCCGCCGGACACCAGCACGGTGTCCAGCGGGCCCCGGACGCGTTCGAGGGCGCCCTGGCTCACCATGGCGAGACCGCCCGACACGCGCACCGGCAGGCCGCGCAGCGAGACCACGCTCACCTCGTACAGCGGCGCGCCGGCGAGCCGGTTGGCGGCTTCCAGGGTGTCGGTCACGCAGGCGATGTCGAGCAGCTCCGCCTCGTCGTATCCGATGATCACCATGCGGCGGGCAGTCGTCGTCACGGCGGACACCCTAACCGAGCGGGAACGACGGCCGGGGATCGCAGGATTCGGGACATCCCGGCGGGACTCCGTTTGTCACCGCGCCGGGCGGGCGCGACGGTGGTGCGGTGGCCCGGCCGGGCCGCGTGATCCCCGCCCGGACAGCAAGGAGCCGACCCGTGTCCCGGACCGCCGCCGGCGAGGAACTCCACGTTCGGCGCCGCCGGCGGAGACCCGACGTCCAGCGCCGCCGGTGGACACCCGATTCCAGCGCCGCCTTCGAGGCACCTGACGGAACGCCACCCGCCGTCGACCGGCTCCCACCTGCGCTTACCCGTTGTTGATCAAGCGCTTATCCGCAGCTGACAGGCTCACTCCGGCCGCGTCCTGGACCGCCGGCCCGTGACACCTCGGGCACCCGGCGTCGAGTGCCACGAAGCGGTGCGGCACGCCGACCACGTCGGGTACCTCACGCAGGTCGACCACTCCCACGCAGCGCCGGCTCCCCGGGGCGACGGCGGCGAACCGGGCGCACCGGCCGGTCGGCCGGTCGGCCGGTCGAGGGCCACCACCCACCACACCCCGACATCCCAGGAGGACCGACTTGCCCACCGCCACCGTCCACGCCCTCGCCCTCGTCCGCCCCGAGCGCCCCGACTGCCTGCGGGAGCGCGAGGACTCCCTGGCCCGCCTCCGGGGCCTGTTCGCCCGGGCCGGCGCGGGTTCCGGAGGCACGGCGGTGATCCGGGGCGGGACCGGCTCCGGCCGCACCGCGCTCCTCGACGCCGTGGTCCGTGAGCAGCGGTCGCACGGGACGGTCGTGCTCCACGCCCGGAGCTCCGACCAGGAGTCGAACGTTCCCTTCGGCGTGCTGTTGCAGCTCTTCGACACCGCACTCCAAGGGCAGCCCACCCCGCTCGCGCCCGTCATCGGCGTCGACCGGTGGGACGGCTCGCTGCACGGCATCGACCTGCCGTCCCGCCTGTGGCGGTCCCTGCGGTCGAACGCCGCGGCGGGACCGGTCCTGCTGGCCGTCGACGACGTCCACCTCGCGGACCCGCCCTCGCGCCGCTGGCTCGCCCAGGTGGCACGCCGGCTGGATCGTCTTCCCGTCCTGCTGGTGGTCACCGAGCGGTGGCAGTACGACCTGTCCCCGCCGTCCCCCGGCTTCGCCGACGCCCCCGGGCAGCCCACCGCCGAGGTGTGCACGCTGCGGCCGCTCACTCCGCCAGCCTGCGCCGCCCTGGTCCGCGCGGCCCTGGGGGACGGCGCACCGCACTCCCTGGCCCAGGACTGCTTCCGGGCGAGCGGCGGCAATCCGCTGCTGCTGGGCGCACTGCTGGCCGACCTGCGGGAGACCGCCGCCGGGGCCAGTCCCACCGAACTGCCGTCGACCAGCGCGGAGCTGTACCCGGGCGGCTACACCGGCGCGGTGGCCCGCTGGCTGCGCAGCGCCGGTGCGCGGACGGCCGACGCGGCCCGGACCCTGGCCGAACTGGAGGACGAGGAGGACGCCCTGGCACTCCTGGCGGAGCTGACCGGCGCGGACCCCGACCGCCTCCCCGGCTGGACCGCCGACCTGGCCCGCCAGGGCCTGCTCCGGTGCGGACAGACGGACGGCCGGTGGACCTTCGCCCACCCCCTGCTGCGCGACGCGGTCCGCGCCTCCTGCGGCCGACGGCAGCGGGTGGCGCTGCGCCGCCGCGCCGCGGAACTCCTGCACCACCGCGGCGACGCGGAGGACGCGGTGGTGCGGCAGTTGCTGACGATCCCCGCCGTGGGCGCGACCTGGGCCGCCGACTCCCTGATCGCCTCGGCCGGCCGGGCGGTCCGCGCCGGGCGGTCGGAGCAGGCCGCGGCCTGCCTGCGGCGGGCGCTGGAGGAACCCCTGCCCGCCGACCGCCGCAGCACCGTACTCGGCGAACTCGGCCGACTGGAGGAACGGGCCGAACGGGCCTGCGGCGTCCGGTACCTGGCGCAGGCGCTGCGCCTGGAGCGGAGCCCCGGCGGGAAGGCGCGGGCCGCCACCGCCCTCGGCTCGGCGCTGACCGCCCGTGGTGAGGTGCACGCCGCCCTGGACGTGCTGCGGGACGTGTCGGACGGCCGCGCGGACTCGACGGAGCTCGGGCACGCGCTGCAGGCGGCGACGGCGCTGTTCGCCGCGCACGACGGCGACAGCTGGCTGCGGGTGGTGGCGGAGCTCAGGCACGCGGAGCAGCGGTCGCCGGAGGGCCTCGTCCCGACGGCGCACGCCCTGCTCACCGAACACGCGGCGGCGGCCGGGCTGTTGTCGGCGGACCAGGTCATGGAACGGGTCCGGTCGTGGACGGCCGTCCCAGTGGATCCGCTGCTCGAACCGTACCTCCTGGCCTCCGCCGCCGACCTGGCCCAGCGCGCGGACCAGTGGCAGGAGGCCGACCGTCTGGTGGCCCGGGGGCTCGCCGCCGGACGGCCGCAGCCGCTGCACCCCGGCCACCAGCGCCTGCTGGACGTCCGGGCGCGCGGTCAGGTGCCGCGCGGCCGGTACGGCGCCCTGCTCGCGGACACCGCGCTGCTGCGGGTGCCCGCGCCGGACGGCCCCCGGCCGCGGCTGGGGACCCTCCACCTGCGTGCCCAGGCCCTGATCGCGCTGACCGAGACCGGGCGGTTGGCCGAGGCCCGGCGCCTCGCCGACGCGATCGGCGCCGGCGGACCGTACGCGTCCTGGGAGTGGAACGAATTCCTCTACGCGCATGGACTGCTGCTCGCGGCCTCGGGCGATCCGCGCGGGGCCCTCGGCAGCCTCCTGGAGTGCGGGCAGCGGCAGTCCGCCCGCGAGGTGGAGAGCCCGGTGGTGACGCCGTGGCGGTCCGCCGCCGCCGACTGCCACGTGGCGCTGGGGGCCCCCGAACTGGCCGTGCCGCTCGCGGCCCAGGAGCTGCGGCTCGCCCAGGTGTGGGGAACCCCCCGGGCCGTCGGCAGGGCGATGCGGGCCCTGGCGGTGTGCCTCGGCGGCCTGCGCGGTCTGGAACTCGCCGAGCAGGCGGTGGAGGTGCTGCGCGGCTCGGCGCAGCCGGTGCCGGAGTTGGTCCCCGCGCTCGTCTCGCTGGGGAAGGCGCTGAACGGCGCCGGTCGCCACCGGCGCGCCCGCGGGGTGCTGCGGGAAGCCGCGCAGGCGGCCGAGCGACTGGGGGCCGCGACACCCCGCGCGACGGTGGCCGCAAGCCTGCGGGAGTGCGGCGCCAGGCCGCAGCGGACCGACCACACCGGGGTCGGTGCGCTCACCGCCGGCGAACTGCGGGTCGCGCAGATGGCCGCGACCGGGCACGGCAACGGGGAGATCGCCACGCTGCTGCACATCGCCGTGCGCACGGTGGAGACCCATCTCACGCACTGCTACCGCAAGCTCGGCATCCGGCGCCGCGCGGACCTGGCGTACGCCCTGGAGGAGGTGCGATAGCGGCGGTCGGTGATCGGTGGTCGGCCCTGGCACCGTGCGCGGGGCCGTATGGCGAGGGCCACGGCCCCAGCCACCACGAGCCGTCCGAGCCGCCGCCGCCCCCGCCGATCGGCGGGCAGCACGCAGGGCCGAAATCGTGGTCGCCCACGATGGCAGGCGGCCTCCGGCGGCAGCGAAGGTGGTGCTTCCCCTGGCGGTGGTCGGGACAGCCCCGGAACCGGCCGCGGCGACCCGTGGCCCCCCTCAACTCCCTAGGAAACAGAGACAGTCATGCAACAGAACGCCACCCTCGCCGAGCAGCCCGGCCGCCGTCGAGGCGCCCGCAGGGCCGCGCTGGCCGCGACGGTGTTCACCGCCGGGCTCCTGGCGCCGGCGACCCTCACCGTGCAGGCGACGGCGGCCGGCTGCGGCACGGCCCCGGCACCGCGCACACCGCTCGCACCCGACGAACCGCTCGCACCGAACGCACCGAACGCGGCGGCGCCGTCGGCGTCCGGGTGGACCGGCAGCTGGGGTACCGCCATGGGGTCGGGCGAGACCTCCGCCGGCTCGGGGGTGACCGGCCGGCAGACGCTCCGGATGGTCGTCCACACGAGCATCGGCGGCAGCAGCACGCGGATCCACCTGGTGAACACCTTCAGCCCGGACCCGGTGACGATCGGCCACGTCACCGTCGCGGCGCAGAGCTCGGGCTCCTCCGCCACCGCGGCCCCGGTCGGCCTCACCTTCGGCGGCGCCCAGCAGACCGTCATCCCCGCCGGTGGCGAGGTCTACAGCGACGCCGCGAACTTCCCGGTCGGCGGGGACCAGAACCTCCTGGTCAGCATCTGGCTCCCGAACGGGGTGACGACGGCACCGTTCCACTCCTACACCCTCACCACCTCCTACACCTCCGCGGCCGGCGACGGCGCCGACCACACCCTCGACCGGGCGGGCACGAACCTCCCGAACGCCATCAGCCAGTGGGCCTACCTCAGCGGGCTCGACGTCACCGCGGCGGGCAGCGGCGGAACGGTGGTAGCCCTCGGCGACTCCCAGGTCGACGGCGGACACACCAGCTATGACACCAACAGCCGCTGGACCGACGACCTGGGCCGGGTCCTGCGCCTCGGCCCGACGCCGATGGGCATCGTCAACAAGGGCATCTCCGGCAACCAACTCCTCACCGACGCCACCGTCCCCCTCGCGGGCTTCGGCCAGAGCGCGCTCAGCCGCTTCGACCGGGACGTCCTGTCCCAGTCCGGGGCGAAGCGCGTCATCCTCTACGAGGGCATCAACGACATCGTCATGAACAACGCCTCGGACACCGCCCTCGAAGCGGGCATCCGGCAACTGGCCTCGCGCGCCCACGCGGCCGGACTCAAGCTGACGGTCGCCACCATCCCGCCCTACCAGGGCTACGGCGGCTGGACCGCGTCCGGCGAACAGACGCGCCAGTGCCTGAACGCCTACATCCGCGGCACGACGGACATCGACGGCTACTACGACTTCGACCGGACCCTGCGCGACCCGCTCGACCCGAACTCGCTGTTCGCCGGCTACTACAACCACGGCGACGACCACCTCCACTACAACGGCAACGCCGCCCAGGCGATCGCGGACTCCATCGCCACCGGGCCCGCCCCGGCCGGGCTGACCCTGAACTACTCGCAGACCACGGCCGGCGCCTTCCACGGCAACGGCGTCAGCGACCTGATCGCCCGCAACGACGCCACCGGCCACCTCGTCGAATGGCCCGGCTACGGCGACGGCAGCTTCGGCGACCCCATCGACCTCACCAGCGGCTGGGGGGCCTTCTCCCAGACCACCGCCGGAAACTTCCACGGCACCAGCCGCGCCGACCTGGTCGCCCGTGAGGACTCGACCGGGAACCTGTACCTGTGGCCGGGCAACGGGGACGGCGGCTTCGGGGAGAAGACCCTGCTCACCGGCGGCTGGGGAGGCTTCTCCCAGACCACGGCCGGTGACTTCCGCGGTACCGGTCACGCGGACCTGGTGGCCCGTGAGGACTCCACGGGGAACCTGTACCTGTGGCCGGGCAACGGAGACGGCGGCTTCGGGGAGAAGACCCTGCTCACCGGCGGCTGGGGGGCCTTCTCCCAGACCACGGCCGGTGACTTCCGCGGTACCGGTCACGCCGACCTGGTCGCCCGTGAGGACTCCACGGGGAACCTGTACCTGTGGCCGGGCAACGGGGACGGCGGCTTCGGGGAGAAGACCCTGCTCACCGGCGGCTGGGGAGCCTTCTCCCAGACCACCGCCGGCACCTTCTACGGCACCGGCCGCGCCCACCTGATCGCCCGCAACGACGCCACCGGCGTGCTGAACGAATGGGCGAACACCGGGAACGCGTCGTTCTCCCGCCCGCTGCGCCTCACCAGCGGCTGGTAGGCCCGACGGCACGCGTCGAGGAGGGGTCCGCCGCCCCGGCGGACGCCCCCTCCTCGACGCGGCTGCGGGCGCGGCTGCGGGCGCGCCGAACCGGGTGCGGTCACCGCATCAGGCCGTCGCCCGCCGAACCTCGTAGTCCCAGCGCGTGAGCGCCTGGACGACCCTGGCGGCGCCGATCGGGTTGGCGCTGTGGACGAAGACCGTACCGATCCGGAAGGGCCGTCCGCTGAAGGCGGCCTCCTCCAGCAGGGTCACCACGGGCAGGATGTCGTCCTCGCCGCCGAGGTCGTGGTCGAGCCAGAGTTCGTCGATGTAGCGGTCGCGGTGCTCCTCCAGGAGCCGGATGCCCTCACGGCTGGTCCGGGCGATCCGGGTGGCCCTGGGGAGCGGCCGGAGGTCGTCGATGCCGAGGATGACGGGCTGTGGAGTGGAGGCGGACTCGTACATCCGATCATCATTTCAGCGGCGTCAACGGGAAAACCCCGGAGCCGGTGGAACACCCGGCGTTCGGCCGCCTGACCTGGTCGTTCAAGGTGTCGGACCTGGTCATTAGGCTCCTGCCCATGACCAGCGACACCGGATTCACCTGCTCGTGCTGCGGCGAGCACCACACCGAACTGCCGATGAACTACTCGACGACGGCCCCCGCCGCCTGGGACCCGGCGTTCGCCGACGCCCCCGACTGCCTGCTCACCTCGGACCAGTGCGTCATCGGGGCGGAGCACTACTTCGTCAAGGGGCTGATCGACATACCGGTCATCGGCAGCGGCGAGGTGTTCTCCTGGGGCGTCTGGGTCTCCCTGAGCCGCGAGAACTTCGCCCGCGCCGCCGACCTCTGGGACACCCCGGGACGCGAATCCGAGCCGCCGTACTTCGGCTGGCTGACCACCGACCTCCCCCTCTACTCGCCGAGCACCATCAACCTGAAGACCAACCTCCACACGCGGCCGGTCGGCCAGCGCCCGCTCATCGAGCTCGAACCCACCGACCACCCGCTCGCCGTCGAGCAGCGGACCGGCATCACCCGGGACCGGGTGCGCGAGATCGCCGAGGCCGTGCTCCACGCCGGCACCGACGGCTCCTGACCAGGTCGGCCTGCCGAGCGGCCGGCGCCCCCATCGCGAGGGCGCCGGTCGCGGTTCGGGTCAGCCGGCCGTCGCCCACTGGTGGGCGCTGCCCCGGTGGACGGCGGCGTAGACGCGGTCGCGCAGCACGTTGGCGTCGTGGTCGGTGAGGGTGCGGTCCAGGTGCCGCAGGGTCACCCGGAGGAGGAGGTTGTTCTGGTCCGGGCGGGCCCCGAGCCGGGCCAGGGCCTGCGGCGGGAGTTCGGCGCAGGGCGTCCGGCCGAGGATCTCGACGGACTCCACGCACTCGGCGTCGGCGCCGAGGGCGTCGCGGACCCGGTCGCCGAGGTCCTCGGCCAGGTCGTCGCGGTCGACGGCGACGGACAGGTCCCGGCGGACGGCGGGCATCGCGGAGACCGCCCGGTAGGGCGCCAGGTCGGTCAGCTGGGCGGCGATGGAGGGTTCGGCCGAGCGCAGGATCCGGATGTCCGGGATGCCCTTGAGCAGCATCAGCACCCGGTCCAGTCCCATGCCGAGCGCGAGGCCGCTCCACGAGGCGTCCAGCCCGGCCCGTTCGAGCACCCGAGGGTGCGCCAGGCCGCACTCCGCGACCTCGATCCACTCGCCGTCGCGGTCCACGTCCACCTGCCGGCCGTCGAGGGTGTACGGGTGGACGCGGTCCTCGTGACGGTGCGTCGCCCCGGGGAGCAGCCCCTCGACCAGGGTCGTGACCATCCCGTCCAGGTCGGCGGCGGTCGTGCGGGCCGGGCGGCGGGTGAGGCGCCACAGGTCCACCTGGTGCGGGGTCCCGGTGTGCAGCCGGTCGATGCTGTCCCGGCGGTAGACCAGCCCGGGGCAGACCAGCAGCACGTCGTCGGCCGCACCGGCGTCCGCGGCCAGCGCCCGCAGCGCCCCCGGGACGAGCGCGCTGGAGTGGCTGCGCAGCATGCGCCGCTCGTCGACGTAGCGGGTGTACCGGGCGTCGCGGGTGACGTCGTCCGGGCGGTAGCCGAGGTTGTCGTAGTTGTCCTCGACGCTGACGGTGCGCTCTCCGCGCCACCAGCGGACCTCGCAGCCCCAGCGGTCCGCCAGAGCCTGGACGGCCCGGCCGAGGACGAGTTGGAGGGCGTGCGGTCCGGCGGCGGGGTCCGTGAGGTCCCGGACGGACAGGTCGCGGGCGAGCTGATCGGCGGAGAGAGGGGCGGTCATGTCGGCCTCCTGGCCCAGAGCGGTGACGGGGTGGTGAAGGGGTTGCGACACCCCCCAGCCCCTGGGCCCGACCGCGTGTGGGGTCGGCCGACTCAGCTCCGGAGACGTGGCGAAGTCCGACCCCTGCGGCGCCCTTCGGGGGCCAGGGGGCCGGTAAATCGGCGAGAGATCGCTACGACGGCCACGCCGGGAGCATAGCCCCGGCCCCGGCGCCGCGCCTCCCCTTTTCCGCACCGCTCGGCAGAACGGCCGGCCGCGGTGTCGCACCGCGGCCGGCCGTCGGCCCCGGAGGGCTCCGGAGGCAGCCGGGTCAGCCGTTGACCTGGCAGAGGCCGTAGCTCTTCTCCGCGTGCATCAGGGCCTCCAGGTCGGGGTAGCCGAGCTGCTTGTAGGTGTAGTACGCCACGGTGTACTCCACGTCGCACCTGTTGGCGGCGGACGCGGTGGGGGCGGTGGCGATGCCACCGATCACAGCGGTCGCCGACACCGCGAGTACGGCGAGGGAACGGGAGAGACGGGTCATCAAAGGCACATCCCTTCGGGTTGGTTCGTGCGGGGTGCTTCGGTATGCGCCGATTCTGTCCCGAGGGGTTGGCGTCGTTCCATCCCAGAAATCTGGGATGCGGCCGGTCCTGGGATGATCTCGAAGCCCTGGTCCGAGGACCGGGGGCGCGTCCCCGCCCAGCCACGACCAACGCCCAGGAGCCCCACGTGAGTCGGACCGGCACGCTGCCTCCCGACGGCCTTCGGGAGGCCACCGCCCCGGACCGTCGGTCCTGGCCGGTACGACGGGGGCTGCTCCCGGAGTCCGGCCCCCAGCGCGGCCTGGCCCTCGGCGGCTTCGTCAACCAGCTCGGCACCGCCGCCTTCCTGGCCACGGCGCCGCTGTACGCCCTGCGGGTGATCGGCCTGCCGATCGGGCAGGTCGGCCTCGGCCTCGGGGTCGCGGGAGCGGTCGGCCTGCTCGCGGGGCCGCCCGTCGGGCACCTCGCGGACCGCCGTGGCCCGCGCGGCGTCTTCCTGGTCACCCTGCTGATCCAGGCGGTGTCGATGCTGTCGCTGCTGTTCGCCCACTCGTTCACGGCGTTCACGGCGGCCATGGCGGTGACCGACCTGGCCGGCGCCTCGGGGGGCGCGGCGCGCGGCCCGATGATCCGCCGGTTCGGCGGTGACGACGTGCCGAGGTTCCGCTCCTACCTGCGCTCGACCGCGTTCCTGGCGAGCACCTTCGGCGCGCTGGCCGCCGGTGCGGTGATCCAGCTCGACTCCGGCTCCGCCTACCGCGCGCTCATCGTCGCCAACGCCCTGACCTTCCTCGGCTGCGCGGGCGTCGTGCTCCGGGTGCCCGGGCTGGAGCCGCTGCCCGCCCCGACCGGGTCGGACCGCTGGTCGGCGCTCCGGGACGGGCCGTACCTGGCGTTCGTCGTGCTGGACGGCATCCTGTGGATCCAGGGCGAGGTGGTGACCTACGCCCTGCCGCTGTGGGTGGTCCTGCACACCCATGCACCGCGCTGGTTCACCGGCGTCGCGCTCGCCGTCAACACCGTGCTGGTGGTCCTGCTGCAGATCCGCACCAGTCGCGGGATCAAGGGCGGCCGGGTCGCCGGCCGGGCCACCCGGCGGGCCGGGGTGGCGTTCCTGGTCGGCATGGCGGTCATCGCGACGGCCTCGGGCCTGCCGGGTCCGGTCGCCGCGGCGGTCATGACGGCCGGCGTCGCCGTCCACACCGTGGGGTCGCTGTGGCACGCGGCCGGGTCGATGGAGTTGCGCTTCCGGCTGGCCCCCGCGCACGCGCAGGGGCAGTACTCCGGGGTGTTCGGCATCGGCATGGGCCTCTGCTACACCGTCGCCCCGGTCCTGCTCGGCCTGCTCTGCCTGGGCTGGGGCGCCCCCGGCTGGCTGGTCATGGGCGGCGTCTTCGTCGCGGCGGGCCTGGCGATGCCGTTCGTGGTCCGGTGGGCCGGACGGTCCCGGCAACTCGACGCCTGAGCGGGCGCACCCGTACCGGCCGTCCGGTACGGGTGCGCCCCGCTCAGGCCGGGGCCTGGGCGACGAACCGGGCCAGCAGCTCCTGGAGTTGGTGCTGCTGGTCGGCGTCGAGGGCGGCCTCCAGCAGTTCCCCCATGGCGCCGCGGAACAGCTCGCTCGCCTCCGCCAGGTGCCGTTCGCCCGCCTCGGTGATCAGGATCTCGTATGCCCGACGGTCCTGTGCGGCCCGCTGTCGGCGCAGCAGGCCGCGCCGCTCCAGGTCGTCGACGATCCGCACCAGGGTGGACTTGTCGATGCCGAGGGCGGCGCCCAGTTCGCGCTGGCTGCGGGCCCGGCCGTCGCGGACGGCGGTCAGGATGCCGGCGTGCTGCAGCTCGATGCCGGTCGGCCGGGCCGCCTCGTTGGCCCTGGCGCGGGCGAGTTGGTGGGCGCGGTAGATGAGCAGTCCGAGGGCGGCCGGGTCGACCCGTTGAGTCTCCATGACCGACATGCTAGCGTCTGAGACAGTCTCAGATGAGACGATCTCAGCTCAGGAGGCTGATGTGCGCGTCCTGATCATCGGCGCCGGCCTGGCCGGCCCCTGCCTCGCCCACGCCCTGCGCCGACACGGCCACGACGTCCGGCTCTTCGAACGGGACGCGGCCGTCGACGCCCGGGCCCAGGGGTACCGGATCCACATCAGCGGCGACGGCGACGCGGCCCTGCGCCGGTGGCTGCCCGCCCGGGACTACGAGCAGGCCCTCGCCACCTCCTGCCGACCCGGCGGCGGCGTCAGCACCACCGGCCCCGACCTGCGGGAGTTCACCCGGATCGAGCTCCCCCCGGGCACCGCCGGCATCACCGTCGACCGGCTCACCCTGCGCCGGATCATGCTGCGGGACCTCGCGGACGCGACCAGCTTCGGCGCCGGCTTCTCCCGCTACCGGCTGCTGGACGACGGGACGGTGCGCGTTCACCTCACCGACGGCTCCACCGCCGAGGGCGACCTGCTGGTCGCCACCGACGGCGCCAACTCCGGGGTCCGCCGCCAACTGCTGCCCGACTTCCCGGTCACCGACCAGGACGCCCGGCTGATCTACGGCCGTACGCCGCTGACCGCCCGCGCCCGCCGCCTGGTACCGCCGCCGGCCCTCGAAGGATTCCTGAGCGTGATCGGCCCCGACGGCCGCGGCCTCGCCCTCGCCGCGCAGCGCTTCCGCCGCAACCCGGCCGACTTCGGGCTGCCGCCGGCGGACGACTACCTCATGTGGGCCCTGACCGCCCCGGCCGCCGCCTTCGGCCCCGACCTCTTCGAACTCGGCGCCGCCGACCTGCTGGAGCTGGCGACGGCCGCCCTCGCCGACTGGCACCCCGCACTGGGCGCGCTGGTCGACCTGAGCGAGCCCGGGCACCTGGTGCCCGCGGGCATCCAGGTCTCCGAACGCCCCGCACCGGGGCCGTCGGCACCCGTCCCGGTCACCCTGGTCGGCGACGCGGCGCACCCGATGCCGCCGGCCGGGATCAGTGCGGGCGTCGCGCTCCACGACGCGGGGCTGCTCGCCTCCCGACTCCTCACGGGGGCACCCCTGTTGGAGGCGGTCCGCTCCTACGAGGCACAGATGCTCGACCACGGCTTCGCCGCGGTCGCCGCGGCCGTCCGGAACTCGCGCGGGTGACACCCGCCCCCCCGCGTGCCCCCGGCCCCGCGCTTCTGATCAGACGAATCAGACGAAGGCGACGACGAGCACGGCGGCCGCCACCAGGAGGAGCAGGGTCAACGCCGGCGTCCCGGCGCGCCCGTTCGGCCCGGAGGTGACGGCGGCCCACGACACGGCGGGCACCGCCAGCGACAGGACGATCGCCAGCCACGTCACGGTGCCCATGGGAACCCCGGCGACCTCGGCCCCGAAGACGGTCGTGAACATCACCGCCAGCCAGGCCGTCGCGGTCAGCACCGCCCAGGTCGCGCGCGCGGTCCACCGCTCGACCCGGTCGGTCGCACGGAAGTTGGTGTGGGTCATCGTCCAGATCCGGGTCCAGTTCGCCATCGGAGCATCCTCTCCCGGCTCAGCCCGGCGCGTCCATCAGGGCGGTGACATAGGCGTCCAGCCGCTCCTCCACCGCCCGGGTCGTCAACTCGGTCCGGCCTGCCTGCCGCCACGGCTGCGCCACCCACTGCACCTCCTCCGAGAACGCCAGCGGTGCCCGCAGCCGCCAGTACCGCCGCTCGTCCGCGGCTGCGGCCAGCATCCCGCCGGCCTCCTGGTACGCCCGGGTGAAGCGCAGCCCCCAGGCCGGGCCGTGCAGCAGCGCGAGGTTGGTGGAGCAGTGCGCCACGTCGAGGTCGGTCGGGCCCCAGGAGGCCGCCGCCCAGTCGACGACGCCGGTGATCCGGGCCCCGGCGGCCCCGGCCGGATCCTCGGGCGGCAGGTCGAACAGCACGTTGCCGGGCTGGAAGTCCCGGTGCAGGAAGCGTCCTTGGTAGTGCGGTGCGGGCCTGCGGATCACGTCGATCGCGGCGGTCCAGACCGCAGGGTCCGCGCCCTCGGGGGTCACGGCGGTGTCGGCGGTCGACAGCGCCACGTACTCCCGGGGCCGGACGGCGGGCCGTACCGCGTGGACCGCCACCAGCTGACGGGCCAGCTGGTGCAGGCGCGTCTCCAGCCCCTCGTCGTCGAGGACCGGCCGGCCCGGCAGGTGGATCATGAGCAGCGAGGGGTACTCGCAGTGCGCGGCGGTCGGATCGACGGCCACGAGGCCGGGAGCCGGTACGCCGCCGCCGCCGGTGAGCGTGGTCAGGGCGTCGCCCTCCCGGTGCAGGAGCTCGTCGGCCGGCCCCTGGCGGGTCGGGTCGACGAAGGAGCGCAGCACCAGCAGCCGGGTGCCGCCGTCCCGCGTGCCGACGGTCAGTTTCCGCATGTCGGCGGTGGCGCCGCCGTGCAGCGCCTCGGCGCCGACGATCCGCTCGCCGGCCGCCAGGTGCCGGTGCACCCAGGCCAGCGTCAACGGCCGGACAGCCGCCGCCTCGTCGTGATCGGTCACCGTGCCACCTCGTCGTCCGGACCGCGTCCCGGTGGTACCGCGTCCCGGCGGTGCGGCACCGCCGGGACGCGTGCTGCCTCAGAAAGTGTTGGGTAAGTGATCAACTCCGTGGCGTGATGCATGCCGGTGATCTTCGCG
>NZ_JBEOSV010000008.1:0-219657 GCF_040303245.1 Kitasatospora sp. NPDC096077
TCGAACCGCGCGGCACCATCGAGACCGAAGCAGCACGCCGCCTCGCCGACGACCTCAACAACCAGTAGTCACCAGCTAACCCAACACTTTCTGAGCCCGGCCGCTCGGGCGGGCGGGTCGGCGGGTCGGCCAACTCCACGACCACGAAGGGGAATCGGCGTCGAGGCGGGCCCGCACCTCCCCGATCGCTTGCTTCACCTCCCCACCGGCAGCGTCGTCGTCCCGGTGGCGGGCCGATCGGCACCCCCGAGCCGGACTTTCCCTCTCCGGAACCTCCCGATCGGCACATGTGCGGGCGGCCCGCACCGCGCGAGGATGACGGTCATCGAGGCCCCGCCCAGGGGTCCGGGAAAGGGAGACCCGCCATGACCGTCATGACCACCGCGACCGCCGCGACCGCCGCGACCGCCATCACCGTCGCAGTTCCGCCCCTCCTCGGCTCACCGCAGTTCCAGCCCCGGCCGGCCCCGCACCACGTACGCCGGCAGCCGCAGCTCGCCCAGCACCGCCTGCGGCAGCCGCAGCCCGAACCGCCGCCCGACCGCGCCGAGGGTCCGCCGGTGCACGCCCGGGAACGGCGCGCCGCCGGGTGCGCAGGGGGTGACGCCATCGGCCTCCAGCACGCTCGCGGCGACCAGCTCGGGGACGAGCAGATCGGGCTCCTGCCCCCAGCGCCAACGCTCCTCCCCCAGTCCGAAGCCGCACAGGACGGCGCCGTCCCGGGCGTAGTCGAGCAGCGCGGGCGGCTGCTCCGGCATCGGCCGGAAGTGCACCACCTCCACGCCCTCGCGCGCTATCTCGGTGAGGAGTTCACCGCCGGTCGAGTCCCCGTACTCGATCGCGAAGGACCAGCCGTCCGCCGAGCCGACCCTGATCACGCCGTCGCCGTCGTCACCGGGGCGGTAGACCTCGATGTCCAGGTCCCAGATCTCCCGCCCGCTGATCGGCCCGGTGGCGGCGGCCGGATCGGCCCCCATCCGACGGGCCAGTTCCTCGGGCGCGATGCCACGGGCGAACACCACCCCGGTCACTTCCCCGTCGGCGTCCGCCAGCCACTGGATGCCCTCACCGCCCCGCTCCTCGGCCTCGCGCGAACCGTCACCGACGACGCCGATCATGACGCCCCTCCCCTCGCGCCGGCCCTGCGATGGCCAGGCGCAGCCGGTCCGCACCCTAACCGAGAACGCCGACATGCAACGCCGAACGGCCGGGCGGAGGATGGTGGCACAGAGGAACTCACTTGGGGCGCGCCGCCGTTCGCCCAGCGCCACCGCCGCCCGGGCGACTCCTGTCCACGACCGCTCCCGGTACCGCACCCCCGGAGCCCGCCATGCCTCCCCGCCCCACCCGCGCCCGCCCGCTCCGCCTCACGGCCTCCGCCCTCGCCGCCCTGCTCACCGCTGGCCTCGGCCTGGCCGCTCCGGCGTCCGCCGCCGCCTCGCCTGCACCCACCGCCCCCAAGGTCGTCTACCTCACCTTCGACGACGGCCCGAGCCCGCAGTACACCGCGCAGATCCTCGCCGTCCTCGCCCGATACAGCGCCCCCGCCACTTTCTTCGAGACCGGTCAGAACGTCGCCGCGAACCCCGCCGTCACCGCCCAGGTCGCCCGCCAGGGCGACAGCGTCCAGAACCACACCTGGTCCCACCCCGATCTACGGAAGCTCTCCCTCCCCGAATTCAACGCCCAGATCCTCGACACCGACCACGCCATCCACCAGCAGACCGGCCGAACCCCCACCTGCCTCCGTCCGCCCTACGGCTTCGTGAACACCACCGTCCAGTCCCGGGCAGCCTTCCTCGGCAAGACAATCAAGCTCTGGACGGTCGACCCCGCCGACTGGTCCCTCCCCGGCACCCCGACCATCGAGCACCGTGTCCTCGCCGCCACCCGCCCCGACTCGGTCGTCCTCCTCCACGACGGCGGCGGCGACCGCAGTCAGACCGTGGCCGCCCTCCCCACCATCCTGACCACCCTCCGACAACACGGCTACACCTTCGGCGTCCTCTGCTCCTGACCCGCTCAGCCCTGCACGGTCGACTGTCCATCGCTCAGCGCCCAAGGCGGAGAGGACTCGGGACCAGCGAGAACCTCAAGGCTCAACGGCTCGCACTCGCGCTCACTCTGACGAACCGTGAACTCAGCCGAACCCAGAATCCCGGATCATGGCCGCGAGCATGGGCCGCTGCAGTTCCCCGTAGTGGCGGAACGCCGGGTCGTCCCACTGGTCCAGGCGGCATGCGCGACTGAAGCAGTCCCACAGTCGCGAATGGCAGTTCCAGGAGACGGCCACCTCGCTGAAGTCGTCGTCGGTGGTCTCGTCGACGCTGACCACCGCGCCGGGGAGCAGCACCGGCTCCCCCGTCGCCCGCACGGCCGGCAGGCCACTCCAACCAACGAGAGGATCAGCATTCATGGCCACTGCCCACACCCCGCCCGGCGGGAACGTGGAGGGCATACCCTCTCCAGAGATCCCATGAGGCTCGTCGAGCAGGCCGACTCGCCGCAGCGGCGCTGGAACGCCTCACTCGGCGCTGCGGCCGGCGACACGATGTGGGCACTGCTGGCGGACGCACCCGCCGGCGCCGTCCTGGAATCCTGCTGGCCGACCGACTTCCGGGGCTTCGTCGTCCGGGGCCTGCGCCGCGCCAACGACCCCGCTGCGGTGGAGATCTGGTGCGACGTCCCCTTGGCGACCGCCCGGCACCGATTCGAGGCCCGTCATCCACGCCATCCGATCCACGGCGACCTGCTGACAGACGACGCCTGGGAGCGCTGGCGGCGCACCGCGCGCCCTCTCCGGCTCGGCCCGACGCTGCACGTCGACACGACCCACTCGGTCGACGTGCAGGCCGTCGTCGCCTGGATCCGCAGTCCCGGGCACCGCCGTCACACCGGCCACGACACTGAAGGATCGCCCGACAGCCCCTGAGCCGGCCCGCGCTCGCGCCCGGAGCGGCCGAAACGCCCGGAACGCCCTGCGCGGGAAGTCGATCCGGCCGACTTCCCGCGCGCCGCCCGACTCGCCCCGGCGTCAGGGCCTCCGGCGCGACATGGCCCTGCGCGCCAGCAGGACATAGACCGTGGCGGCCACCACGATCCCCACCGGGAGGGCGAGGTCGACACCGGTCAGCGCCGCGACCGGGCCGGTGTAGAGGGTGTCGACGCAGAGGGCCGAGGTGGTCACTCCTGCGAGCAGGGCGATGGCGCCCGCCGGGTTGATGCCTGCGCGGTACCAGAACGGGCTGCCGGGGGACTCGTCGGTCAGGGCCCGGCCGTCGTAGCGGTTGCGCCGCAGCAGGATGTCGGTGGCGTAGATGGCGGTACTGGGGCCGAGGAGCACGACGGTCAGCTGGAGCACATTGCTGACCGTGTCGAGGAAGTTGGAGACCAGCAGCGCATAGAGGGTCAGCGCCACCGCGACGGTCCCGTCCACGAGCACGCTGAGGGTGCGGCGGATGCGGATGCCGACGGCCTGCAGGGCGAGGCCGGCGCTGTAGGCGGTGAGGGCGTTGACGGCGATGGTGCCGATGACCAGGGAGATCAGGAAGACGGGGTTGAACCAGCCGGGCAGGATCTTCTGGAGCGCGGCCTGCGGGTCGGTCATGTCGACGGTGGTGGCCCCGAGTACGCCGAGGCCGCCGACGACGACGCTGGGCAGGAAGCCGCCGAGGGCGGTCCAGCCGAGCACGGCGCGCGGGGAGGTGGTGGCCGGCAGGTAGCGGGAGAAGTCGGCGCTGGTGGTGTACGAGAGCGGACCGGAGGCGATCAGGGTGACGCCGGCCAGGACGGCCGCCCACTGTCCGCCGCTGCTGAGTGGTTCGGGTCGGCTCCAGCCGAAGTCGGCGTGCCGGAGGATCGCGTAGCCGACGACGGCGAAGGCGGCGGCGAGGGCCAGGGTGATCGGTAGGTAGAGCCGCACGATCACGGCGTGTCCGTACACGCTGATGGTGAGCGTGACCACGACGATCGCGATCACGATGGCGATCTTGATCGGGGTGTTCGGGGTGATCCCGGCCTGCTCGGCGAGGGAGAACGCCGCCACGGCCGCGGCGGCCAGGTTCAGCGCGAAGTAGCAGACGGAGATCATCCACCCGGTGACGGCGTTGTTCACCCGGTTGCCCCGGACGCCGTACATCGCGCGCGTGATCACCTCGCTGGGCGCGCCGGCGGCCGGTCCGGAGACGGCCAGCAGTCCGGTGCCCAGCCAGAACAGGTTGCCGACGACGACCACCGTGAAGGCCTGCCAGAGGCTGAGCCCGCTGAGCACGAGGGCGCCGCCGACCACCAGGTTGAGGTAGTTGACGCTGGCCGCCGCCCAGACGGGGAAGAGTTCGCGGGCCCGGCCCCGCCGTTCGGTCTCCGGGATGTGGTCGATGCCGTGCACCTCGACCCGGCCGCTCCGCTCCTGCTGCGGTTGCGGTTGCGGGCCCGGACGCGAGCCCAGGACCGGGCCCTGCTGCGGTTGCGGGCCCGGGTCCGGGTTCAGGTCCGGGTGCGGGGACTGCCGGGGAGATGGTCCGGTGGGGAAGTCGGACTGGGGGTGGTCCGGGAGCGTGGACGCCATGGGGGCCCTCCGTGGGGGTGTCGTGCCCACCTGCTTGCTTATTGGTCGCACACTCAATAGCATCCGCCACATGACGTCAAGCGTTCAGCGCAAACGGATCCGGAAGTCTCCCGACGACCGCCGGGCGGAGATCGTCGAGGCCGCCGCCACCGTCGCCCTCACCGAGGGCCTGGAGTGCATCACCCTGCGCCGGATCGCCGAGCAGCTGGACGTCAGACCGGGCCTGATCAGCCACTACTTCCCGGCCGTGGAGGACCTGGTCGCCGAGGCCTTCGGCAGCGCCGCCACCGCCGAACTGGAGACGCTGCTGCCCGCGGACCCGCCGGACGGGTCCGCGCTGAACCACCTCGCCCGCTTCTTCGCCCGCACCACCGGCCCGGCCTACGACGACATGAGCCGGCTCTGGCTCAACGCCCGCCACCTCAGCCGCTACCGCCCAGTCCTGCGCGAGCGCGTGCTCGGCCAGGAGTCGCTGTGGCGGGGCCGACTCGGCGGCGTCGTCCAGGCGGGCGTCGACCAGGGCGAGTTCCGGACCGAGGACGCCGAGCTGACGGCCGTCCGGATTCTGGTGGTGATCGACGGCCTCGCCTCCCACGCCAACACCGGCCTGGGCAACCACCCTTCGGCCGTCATCCGACTCGCCGCCGCCACCGCCGAACGCGAACTCGGCCTCACGGACGGCGCCCTCGCCCTCCCCGAGTGACCCCCACCGATCCCGACCGACCTCCACCGACCTCGCCTCCCCCCACCCCGCACCACCGCTGGAGCCGCCGTGCGCACCTCCCTCGTCCTCCTCTCCGCCCGCCTGCTCGACCCCGCCTCCGGCGGCTTCCTCCCGCAGACCGCGCTCGCCGTGGTCGACGGCCGGATCGCCGCCCTCGGTGACGACCGGACCATCCGCGAACTCGCCGACGCCGCAACGACGGTGATCGACCTCCGGGGCGCCGTGGTCACCCCCGGCCTGGTCGACGGCCATCTGCACCCGGTCACCGGAGCCGAGCTCACCCACGGCCTGGACCTCTCCGGCTGCACCGACCTGCCGTCCGTCCGCGCCGCCCTCGCGGCCGAGGTCAAGGGCCTCGCCCCGGGCGCCTGGCTGCACGCCTGGGGCCTGGACCCGAACGTCTTCGGCGACCGCCCGGTGGAGGCGGCCGCCCTCGCCCCCGTCCTGGACGGCGTCCCGGCGCTGCTCCAGCTCTTCGACGCCCATTCGATGCTGGCCAGCCCGCGCGCCCTGGAGCTGGCCGGCGTCGACGGCCCCCGCACCTTCGCCCAGGCCGCCGAGGTGGTCTGCGACGCCGACGGCCGACCCACCGGCCTGCTGCTGGAGGACGCGGCCTGCGAACTGGTCGAGCGCGCCGCCCCGCGGCCCACCCGCGCCGAACGCCGCGACCGCCTGGCCGCCGCCCTGCGCGCGATGGCCGCCACCGGCCTCACCGGCGGCCACGCGATGGACGCGAACGGCGACAGCCTCGACCTCTACACCGAGCTGGACGAGACCGGCGAGCTGCCGCTGCGCCTTCGGATCGCGCCCTGGTGCCAGCCCGGCGTGGATCAGGACGGGCTGCGCGCGCTGCTCGAACTGCAGGGCCGGGGCGGGCGGTTGTGGCAGGTCGACGGCGTCAAGCTGTTCATGGACGGCACCATCGACAACGGCACCGCCTGGCTGGAGCGCCCGGACTGCCACGGCGAGTCCACCCACGCCTTCTGGCCCGACCCGGCGCACTACTCCCGAGTGATCGAGGAGCTGCACCGGGCCGGGGTGCCGACCGCCACCCACGCGATCGGCGACGCGGCCGTCCGCCACGCCCTCGACGCCGTCGACCGGGCCGCCTCGGCGACCCCGTCCGGAGCGTCCGGGCGGACCACCCCCGTCCGCCACCGGATCGAGCACATCGAGACCGTTCCGGACCAGCTGGTGCACCGCTTCGCCGAGTCGGGCGTGATCGCCTCCATGCAGCCGACCCACTGCTGCGACTTCACCCGGGCCGACCACACCGACAACTGGTCCCGCCGCCTCGGCGAGGAGCGTGCCGACCGCGCCTGGCGCTGCCGCGACCTGTGGGACGCGGGCGCGACCGTCGTCCTCGGCTCGGACTGGCCGATCGCCCCCTACCCGCCGCTGGGCGTGATGGCGGGTGCCCGCCACCGCCGCCCCACCCGCGACCTCGACCAGCCCCCGCACAACCCCGGCCAGGCCCTCACCGCCCTGGAGGCGCTGCGCGCGATGACCGTCAACGCGGCCTTCGCGGCGGGCGAGGAGCAGCTCGCGGGCCGGATCGCGGTCGGCCACCGGGCCGACCTCACCGTCCTCGCCGCCGACCCGCTCACCACCCCGGCCACCGCGCTCGCGGAGGTCCCCGTCCTGCTCACCGTCCTGGACGGACGCCCCACCCACCGCGCCGACCGCCTGTCCTGACGGACGGCGACACACCCCCACCAGCACGAACCACCAGCACGAACCAGCAGCACCCGGCACCACCGCCCGGCACCACCGGGCGGTGGTGCCGGGCTTTCCGTACCAGCCGTCCGCCCACCCGTCCAGGTGCCCCCAGGGGAACCACCCCGGTGCCCCCAGGTGCCCCGCCGGGGTGGGGATTCCCCCCGGGAATCACGGCGGCTCGCCCCAGCGCGCCCGACCCCCTCCTCGGCGGAGGATTCTCTCACCGGCCAAGAGCGCCGGAGGAATTGAACCGATGTGAACCGCCCAGCCGAGGAGTGCCCATCATGACCGCGACCCGGAAGCCGCTCGCCCGACGGACCCTGCTGACCGCGACCGTGACCACCGCGGCAGCCGCGTCCACCGCGCTGCTCATTCCGGCCACGGCCACCGCGGCCCCCGCTTCCGCCGCCGCTCCGAGTCCCGCCCGGGGCACCACCCCGAGCACCTCCCCGCTGCCCGAGCACGTCTCCGAGGCCCTGGACCGGACCTCCCACCCGCTGCGCTCCACCGAGCCGGATGCCCCCAACGCCGGTCTGCGGGCGCTGGGTTCGATGATCGGCGGGGCCCGGGTGGTCGGTCTCGGCGAGGCCACCCACGGCTCGCACGAGTTCTTCACCATGAAGCACCGGGTGTTCCGCTACCTGGTCGAGGAGAAGGGCTTCACCGTCTTCGCCCTGGAGGCCAGTTGGTCGGCGGGCCTGGAGATCGACGCGTTCGTGCAGGGCCAGGGCGACGGCGACGCCCGACAGCTGGTGCGCCGGGTGATGGCCGGATCGCCGTGGCAGCGGAGGGAGTTCGCCGGGCTGATCGACTGGATGCGGGCGTACAACCGGAGCCGCCCGAAGCGCCCGGTGCACTTCGTGGGCACCGACCTCGGCTTCCCCGGGATCGGCGACCGGCCCTTCACCGAGGTCACCGCCTACCTGCGCAAGGCCGCCCCCGCCTCGCTGTCCGGCGTCGAGCAGCTGTACGCCGGCCTGCGGCCGTTCGACGACGCCATCGGCTACCTGAGCCGGGTCCCGGCGCCCGAGCGGCAGCGCAACGCGGACCTGGCGCAGCAGGCGCTGGACCTGGTCACCGCCGCCGGGAAGCCCGGCGACCAGGAGTACGACTGGGCCGTCCAGCACGCCCTGAACATCGCCCGGACCTTCGCCTTCTGCACCATGCGGGTCGACGACGAGTCCTCCGCGATCACCGCCCAGGTGCTCCGCGACCGGGCGATGGCCGACAACACCCTGTGGTGGCAGCGCCGTTACGGCGGCAAGGTGCTGCTCTCGGCGCACAACGGCCACGTCGGCTACCGGACGGCCGACCCGGTGCTGTACCCCACGATCGAGGGTACCCTCCTGCGCGAGGCGCTCGGCGCGGACTACGTCAGCATCGGCTTCACCTTCGGCAGCGGCTCCTTCCTCACCAAGGCCGACCCGTTCGCCGATGACTGGCGGAGCACCACCGCGCCGCCGGCCACGCTCGGCATGAACGAGTACCTCCTCGACCGGGTCCGCCCCCGCGACTACTACCTCGACCTGCGCCAGGCCCCGCCCGTCGCCCGCACCTGGTTGAACACCTCCCGCCCGACCTACGACGTCGGGACGACCTTCCGGCACGACCCGCTGCCCACGCTCGCGCTCGGCGGCAGCTACGACGTGCTGATCCACCTCCACCGGGTCCGCGCGGCCGACAAGCTCTGACCGGCACCCGCCACGTCGGCCCCTCCCCTCCGCCGGACAACGGTTGACCAAGCGGAACATTGTTCCGTATCGTATATGGAACAAGGTTCCGCTTTGCTCCCGGCCGAAACGCGGAAAGGGGAGAGCACCTCATGACCACTTCCACACACACCCCCGGCGCCACCGACCCCGGCACCACCGAGCACCCCGCCGCCCCGGTCCTCTCGGTCAGCCCGGTGGTCCTGCCGGCCCCCGGCCGTGCCGTGGACCTGCACCTCCGGGTCACCGCCCCGACGACCGGCACCGACCTGCCGATCATCCTGCTCTCGCACGGCCAGGGCCCCTCCCACCACCTCTCCTCGCTGAACGGCTACGCCCCGCTCGCCGACCACTGGGCCGCGCACGGCTTCGCCGTCATCCAGCCCACCCACCTCAGTTCGAGGACCCTGCGCCTGGACCCGGCAACCCCGGGTGCACCACTGTTCTGGCGGTCGCGGGCCGAGGACATGACGCGCATCCTCGACCGCCTCGACCTGGTCGAGGCCGCCGTCCCCCCGCTCCGCGGCCGCCTGGACCCGGGCAGGGTCGCCGTGGTCGGACACTCCATGGGCGGGCACACCGCGAGCCTGCTGCTCGGCGCCCGGCTCACCGACCCCGAGGACGGCGGCGAGGTGGACCTGCGCGAGCCCCGGATCACGGCAGGCGTCCTGCTCGCGGCACCCGGCCGGGGCGGCGACGCGCTCACCCGGTCCACCGCCGAGGCCTACCCGTTCTTCCTGACCACGGACTTCTCCCGGATGACCACGCCGGCCCTGGTCGTCGCGGGCGACGACGACCCGTCCCCCCACCTGACGGTCCAAGGCCCGTCCTGGCACACCGACCCCTACCACCTCGCCCCGGGTCCCAAGTCCCTGCTCACCCTGTTCGGCGCGGGGCACGGCCTCGGCGGGGTCTCCGGCTACGACGTCGCCGAGACCACCGACGAGAACCCCGAACGCGTCGCCGCCGTCCAACGCCTCACCACGGCCTACCTCCGCACCGCGCTCCACCCCAGGGACCGGGCCTGGCCCGCCGCCCTCGAACGACTCGCGGCCGAACCCCGCCCGCTCGGCCGGGTCGAGTCCAGGTGAGCGAGCCCTGGCAGTCCCCGGCGACGGCTCGTCACCGGACTCACCCCGAAGGGTCGGACGCCCTCCGCCCACCCCGGACGAGCCAGTGGTACCAGGGCTGCGGCGGGGGCTGGTCCGGCCGTTCGGGTCCGCCCACGACCGGGACGAAGCGGCTCTCGATCGGGACGTCCCACTCCATCAGCAGGGCGGGGACCCAGGTGACCGGTTTGGTGTCGTCCCGGGCGTTGGCCCAGGCGGCGACCCGCTCGGCGGTGTCCGGGCCGGGGAGCAGTCCGCGCTCGTCGGCCTCCACCCCGAGCTCGCGCACGGCGTCCCGGTAGAGGTCGTTGCAGAGCCAGCTGTGCAACAGACCGTGGTCGTAACCGAGCACCTCCCAACCGATGTCGTCCCCGCCCTCGGCCACCATCGGCGCCACCACCGCCGGCGCCGCCACCTCCGTGTCCCCGCCGCCGGCACCGCCGTCCAGCCGGCCGAGCAACACCGGTTCGTACGTCGCTGCCACGCGGATGTCGGCGACCAGGCCGGCCACGTGACCGGCGGGCACCAACAGGGCGTACAGCCGTGCCCCGCCCGGTACTTGGAGCGGCGCGCAGGCCGCCCGGGCCTGCTCGGCGGTGTCGAACCAGCAACCGTCGTCCGGCAACCGGTCGATCAGGCAGTCCGAGGCCGTGGTCAACCGTTGCATCCGCGGCATCCCCTCCCCCACCACCGGTTCGGGGACGGCCACGAAGTACCCCGCGAGCAGCGGCGCCCCGCCGTCGACCGGAGCCGAAGCGGGCGCCGGCGCCGGCGCCGGCGCCACAGCCGTCCGGGACCGCCGCTCCAGCAGCGGAAGCGACTCGCCCGCGTCGTGCGGGCGGCCCTCGGCGAGCCGGAAGAGGTAGCCGCGCAGATAGTCCGCCAACCCGTGGTCCAGGTAGGCGATGTAGTCGCGCAGCCCCTGGGCGGCGTCCCGGTAGTGCTCCCGGTACTTCCCGCCGGTCCGCGACCAGCGGTCGGCGGCCACCACCGCCCACTCCCGCACCCGCCCGCGCTCCTGCCACCACTCGCGCACCGCCGGCACCGTCCAGTGGTCGTCGCCGTCCATCGCGAAGCCGCCGTGGCCGAAGAAGCAGCCGCTCAGCAGGTCACGGGTCTGCGCCGGGTCGACGGGCT
The DNA here is from genome assembly GCF_040303245.1 of Kitasatospora sp. NPDC096077. NCBI lineage: Bacteria > Bacillati > Actinomycetota > Actinomycetes > Kitasatosporales > Streptomycetaceae > Kitasatospora > Kitasatospora sp. NPDC096077. Next base: position 10,966 of record NZ_JBEOSV010000008.1, read on the forward strand.
GCCGGTAGACGAACTCCCGCCCGTCCAGCGGCCCGTAGCAGTCGTCGTAGGCGATGTGGAACGGCGCGTCATGACGGCCCATCTGCATGCTGTCGGTGTGCGCCCCGTAGAACGGACCCGGCACGTTGCGCCAGTTGCGTTCCTCCCACACCCCGCCGAAGTTGTCCAGGCCCGGTTCCTTGGCGAGCAACCGCCGAGCGGTCGGCAGCGGATCCCAGTACCCGACGGGCCCGCCGCGGTCCGTGTCACCCACCGCTCGGACTCCGTTCACTCGACACCGATCACCGACCGTCAGTGATATCAGAGGCCCGGATCACCTGATTGTTCGGGGTCGACCGATCATGGAGAATGCCCCGGTGAAGAGATGGATCGACGACCTGCCGCAGATACCTTTCCGCTACCGGGACCTGCCCCCGGACGGTCCCTGGATGACCATGGAAGAGGCGGGCACCCACCTCGGCATCGGCCACTACCACATGAACGCGCTGACCGCAGTGACCCACCGGATCGACATGGTCCGCACCACGGGCAAGGAACTCGCCGTCACCCGCGCCAGCGTCGAGGCGGAGAAGCACTGGCGCACCACGGCCACCGTCCGGCAGAAGCTCTGGCGCCTCTTCAAGGACATCCTGAAGAACGCGCTGTGAGGAACGAGAGGGACAAGAGGAACGAGCCGCACCGGGAGAACGGGCGGACGGAGCGGAACGACCCGACCGTGAACGTCACCGTCCAGTGGATCCGGACGTCCTGGACGAAGCAGTCCCGAGGAGGGCCCGCGGCCGCGCTCCGGAACGCGGCCCCGGTCGGCTTCGTCCTGCCCGCCGTGGCGCCCTCCCGCGCGCACGTGGTGCGCATGCACGAACGGGACGGCTTCGCGCCGCACGGCGATCAGGTGGACCTGCACGACGTGAACGTCCGGCTCCGGGAATCCGACGGCCGACTGCTGGTTCTGCCTCGGGTGCATCCCTGGTACGCGATACCGCCCCGGCGACGCCGGCCCCCGGCTGTTCCGCTCCTCCCCGGGCAGTGGGTCCGCTGGCAGCTCAACTACCGCTTCAGCAGCCTGGCGGGAAGGCAGGACTGGTCGTACTGGACGGACACCTTCAACATCGCCCACGGCCCGGTGGACGGCGACGCCTTCCTGTCCGCACCCACCGTCCATGTCGACGAACGGGGACCGCTCCGGTAGCTCGACGGAAGGTCTCCCGGCGCCCCGTCGAGCGATCCGGGCCGTCCGGGCGCCGCCCGTCCCACGCCACCCGGCGCCCGTTCACTCGGGCAGTTCGGCCGGGAAGGTGCGCAGCGTCCGGACGTCCTCGGTCAGGATCAGCGGCAGGCAGGAGAGCAGGCCGATGCCGGCGATCAGCCACAGGGTGGGCCGGGTGCCGAGGACGGATCCGAGGTAGCCGCCGGCCAGTGCGCCGACCGGGCGGGTTCCCCAGATCGCGAACCGGACGGAGGCGTTCATCCGGGCCTGCATCCCGGTGGGCGTGATGGCCTGGCGCAGGCTCACCTGTCCGATGTTGTAGACGGTGATGCCGCAGGCCATGATGCCGGTGGCGGCGATCAGGGTGGGTACGGCGCGGGCCGGGGCCGCCGTGGCCAGGATGATCACGGCGATGCCCGACATGGACTTGGCCACGATCAGGACCCGGCCGAGCCCGGCGCGTTCGATCAGACGGCCGCTGAGCGCGGCGCCGAGCAGGGCGCCGCAGTTGCCGACGGTCAGGGCCAGCCCGAGCTCGCCCGGCGACAGTCCCAGGTCCCGCAGCGCGTACGCGGTCAGCACGGCGGCCAGGGCGCCGCCGAGTCCCACCAGGTTGCTGATGCCCGTCGCCAGCGCCACCGAGCGCAGGGTGCGGTGATGGAAGACGAACCGCAGACCCTCGGCGATCTGGGTCCGCATCCTGGTCTTCACCGCGGGCTGCGGCACCTGCTCCCGGGGGGTCCGGATGAGTCCGAGCAGGAGCGCGGAGGCCAGGTAGCTCAGCGAGTTGGCGACGAGGATCAGCGGTGCGGTGACGGTCTGCAGCAGCAGACCGCCCAGGCTCGGGCCCGCCAGTTCCGCCGTGGAGCGGGAGAGCTCCAGCCGGCTGTTGCCCTCCGCGGTCTGTTCCCGGGTGACGACGCTCGGCAGGAACGCCTGGTCGGCGATGTCGAAGAAGACCGTGAACAGACCGATGACGAAGCCGACCACGCAGAGCAGCGGCACGCTCAGCAGCCCGGCGAAGTAGCCGATGGGCAACAGGGCGAGGGCCACCGCCCGGCCGATGTCCGCCACGACCATCACCCGCCTGCGGTCCCAGCGGTCGAGCAGGGCGCCCGCCTGCAGGCCGACCAGGAGGAAGGGCAGGGTCTCGATCGCGGAGATCAGGCCGAGTTGGCCGGTCGAGGCGGAGAGGCTGGTCAGTGCGAGGACGGGGATGACGAAGAACGTTATCTGGGTGCCGAACTGGCTGACCGTGTGCGCGGACCACAGGGCCTGGAAGTCCCGCTGTCGCCAGACGCCGACCGGCCGATCACCGGCGGGCGCGCCGGGGGGCGCAGCAACGGGGGCAGCGGCGGTGACGGTGGCCGTGACGGTGGCGGTGCCCTGGTCGGGTCCGGCGTCGACGTTCGCCATTCCGGGTGTTCCTCGCCTTCCGGTCGGTGGCGCGGCGGGTTCACTGCTCCGCACGCGAATTGGGCTAGCGCTCCTCGGTGTTGTACACCACCGCATGGTCCGCGTTCGTATCATCGGCGTTTTTCGGTCCCGGGTGTGGCGGCGCTGTTGACGGGGTCGGCACCGGGCGGGCGTACCCCCGGTCGGCCCAGCGCACGCCGGTGCGCCCTGGGCCGAGCCGGGTTGCGCACCTATCGTGAGCAGGTGACCGATCATCGGACTTTTCGGCCCGCCCTCACCCGTTCGGGCTACCTCCTGGCCGCCTTCGCCTTCGCCGTCTGCATGGCCGGGACGACCCTGCCCACCCCGCTGTACGGGCTGTACCAGGACCGGATCGGCTTCTCCGAGCTGACCGTGACGGTCGTGTTCGCCGTGTACGCCTTCGGCGTCATCGGCGTGCTGCTGCTGGTCGGCAACGTCTCGGACGCGGTCGGGCGCCGGCCCGTGCTGCTCTGCGGGCTGGTCTGCTCGGCCTGCAGCGCGGTCGTCTTCCTGGCGGCGGACAGCGTGGCGCTGCTCTGCCTCGGCCGGCTGCTGTCCGGTCTGTCGGCGGGGCTCTTCACCGGCGCCGCCACCGCGTACGTGCTGGAGCTCGCCCCGCCGGGCGAGCAGGGCCGGGCGGGGTTCGTGGCGACCGCCGCCAACATGGGAGGGCTGGGCTGCGGACCGCTGCTGTCGGGGCTGCTGTCCCAGTACGCCCCGCACCCGCTGGTACTGCCGTTCGTGGCGCACCTGGTGCTGCTGGCCGGATCCTTCGGGGTCGTCCTGCTGCTGCCGGAGACCGTGGCCGGGACCCGTCCGCTGCGCACCGCGCGGCCGAACCGGCCCGAGCTGCCGCCCGAGGTCCGCCGGGTGTTCGTGCCGGCCGGGATCGCCGCCTTCGCCGGGTTCTCGCTGCTGGGGCTGTTCACCTCGGTCAGCCCCGCCTTCCTCGCCGAGGGCCTGGGCGTCCACAACCGCGCGGCCGTCGGCCTGGTGGTGTTCACGGCCTTCCTGGCCTCCACGCTCGGCCAGCTGCTGGTGCCCCGGTTGGGGACGGCCCGGGCGGTCCCGCTGGGGTGCCTGGTGCTGATCGTCGGGCTGGCGCTGCTGGCGGGCTCGCTCGCCTGGGCGGTGCTCCTGCCGCTGGTGCTGGCCGCGCTGACGGGCGGCGCCGGGCAGGGCATGGGACTGCGCGGAGCGGTGGGCGAGGTCGCCGCCGCGAGCCCGGCGGAGCATCGCGGCGGCGCCCTCTCGGCGCTGTTCGTGGTGGCCTACTTCGGCATCTCGATCCCGGTGATCGGGGTGGGCCTGCTCACCGGACCGCTCGGCCTGGCCCACGCCGGCCTGGTCTTCGCGGCCTGCATGGCCGTGCTCGCCGCCGCCTCCGGGGCCTACCTGCTGCGGCAGGCCCGCGCCGGGGCGTGAGCGGCGGGCCCGAGGGCGCCGGGGCGCCACGACCCCAGCGCCCCCGCCCCCACCACCCCCGGGTCAGCCCCCGATCGGCCGGCTGTCCAGCCGGATGTGGTCCACCGCCCAGTACCAGTTGTTGCCCGCGTCGTACATCCGGAACTTCAGCGTCACCGTCCGCGCGCCCGCCGGGACGGCGAACTGCCGCACCAGCTGGGCGTTCTGGACGTCCTTGCCGGCGTTGTCGTTGCCGGTGGCGTCCGAGCTGTAGAAGACCAGCCGGGTCTCGGTGCCGTTGTCGAACACGGCGGTGACGGACGCCTTCTGCGGGGCCTCCTGCCGGTAGTGCGAGTCGAGGGCCAGGTACAGGGTGTCGACGCCGGCCGGGACGGCGACGGCGGGCGAGACCAGGGTGGAGTCGAAGACGCCCTTGCGGGACGGCGAGCCGGTGTCGTCCCAGTCGTCCGGGTCGGCGACCGCGACGATGCCGAGGGCCCGGGTGAAGTTGCCGCGGTCCTGCCCGGCCGGAACGGTCCACTCGCGCTTGGTGTGGAAGGTCCAGCCCTGCAGGCGGACGGTGCCCTGCGGCATGCCGGGGGCGTTGACCACCGACCAGCCCTTCGGTGCCTGGGCCGTCCAGCCGAGCACGCCGCCCTCCGGCCGGAGCGTTCCGGCCAGCGACTCGAAGTCCTCGTCCAGCAGGTGGCCGGTCATCACCGGGGCGGGCCGGGCGGCGAGTTCGCCGTCGGCGACGGCGAAGCGCCCGTCGGCCAGGCCGCGCGCGGTGACCAGCAGGCGGTGGGTGGCCCCGGCCGGCAGCTGGGCGGGCGGGGTGACCTCCCAGACGGCGGTGGCGCTGCCGGTCAGGGCGGCGGGCGGCGCGGTGACGACGGCGGCCGTCCAGCCGGGCGGGAGCACCGGCTGCGCCTCGAAGCGGGTGAGCGCGGCGGTGGCGGTGAAGGTGGCGGTGACCTTGGCCGGGTGCCCGGGCAGCAGCACCGGCTCGTCGATGGTGGCGGAGGCGGCGCCGAGGGCGAGTTCCACGGTGAGCGGGTCGGCCAGGCCGAGGGCCGGGTCGGTGACGGTGCGGTCGTCCCAGGGGAAGCGGCCGGCGATCCGGCGGCGGAAGGACAGGTCGCCGAGCACGCCCACCGCGACGTCGTACCAACCCTCCGGCCCCACCGCGAGGTTGACGGTGCGGTCGTCCCCGGCCGCGACCCGCACCTCGCGCAGCCCGTCGCCGTAGGCGAGGTCGCCGACCAGGAAGGTCTGGGCGGTGCGCGAGCGGTTGATGACGTCGACCTCCAGCACCTTGCCGCCGCGCTCCTCCGAGAGCGACACCTCGTACGCCGAGGCGGTGTCGCCGCGCAGGTGCCACAGCGCGCCGTTGGGGCCGTGCACCCGCAGGTCGTAGCCCTGCGGCCCGACCTTCCAGACGTCCGACAGCCGGCTCTTCGCCGCCACCGTGTAGAAGCGGGGCGCCTCGCCGGGGGCCGGGTAGAGCGCGAACACGGCGCCCTGGCGGCCCTGGTTGACGAAGTCCAGGGTCAGTTCGTCGCCCTTGAGCCGGGGCTTGACCAGCAGGTCGTACGGCGCCGGGCGGGCGGAGCGGGTGCCCCGCTGCTGCCGGGGGAACGCCTGCGGACTGGGCACGGTGGGGGCGGGCAGCTTTCCGGTGTCGACCACCTTCTGCCGGTTGCCGCTGGTGTCGGGCAGTTGCGGCCAGGCGGGGTTGCGGCCGGAGAAGTCGAAGACGTTCGTCAGGTCGCCGCAGACCGAGCGCCGCCAGGGGCTGATGTTGGGCTCCTGGACGCCGAAGCGCTGCTCCAGGAAGCGCAGCACCGAGGTGTGGTCGTAGACGGTGGAGTCGACCACGCCGCCGCGGGTCCACGGCGAGACCACGACCATCGGCACCCGCACGCCCAGGCCCATCGGGTAGGGGCCGGAGACCAGGGTCTCCCCGGCGGGCAGGGTGTCGGACCAGGCCAGCGAGCCGTCGGCGGCCTTCACCCGGTACTTCCCGTCCTGGCCGACCACCCGGTGGTAGGTCTTGCCGGCCTTGCTCACCCGGACCACGACCTCGCCGTCCACCGGGACGTTGGACTTGCCGCGGCCGGCGGCCAGCGGCGGGACGGGCGGCAGCTGGTGGTCGAAGAAGCCGCCGTGCTCGTCGTAGTTGAGGATGAACACGGTCTTCTGGAACACCTCGGGCTTGGCGGCCAGCGCCGACAGCAGCCGGGCCGTCAGGTGCTCCCCGTTCGGCGGCGCGTAGTTGGCGTGCTCGGAGAGCGCGGCGGGGGCGACGATCCAGGAGACCTGGGGCAGGGTGTCGGCCTGGACGTCGGCGGTGAAGGCGTCGACCAGGGCGTCGCCCATCGCGAAGGGGTCGTTCTTCTTCGCCGGGTCGCCGACGGCGCGCATGCCGCGCTCGTAGAGCGGCTCACCCGGCTTGGCGTTGACGAAGGGGGCGAACCAGGCGAGCGCGTTGTCGTCGAAGTTGTCCAGCGCCTGGTAGGTCCTCCAGCTGACGCCGGCCTTCTCCAGGCGCTCGGCGTAGGTGGTCCACTCGTAGCCGCCGGGGATCTCGGTGTTGTCGGTGACCGGGGTGTCCCGGACGGTGCCGCCGCTGGTCCCGGTCATCAGGTGTTCGCGGTTGGTGTTGGTGTTGCACTGCACCGACGCGTAGTAGGCGTCGCAGACGGTGAACACCGAGGCCAGCGCGTGGTAGAAGGGCATGTCCGCGGACTCGTAGTAGCCCTGGCCGAGCCAGCCGGAGGAGCGGCGGGTGACCGAGCCGTCGGCCCGGCCGTCGTTCCAGGCGTTCATCGAGTCGACGAAGCCGAAGGCGGGCGCGCCCTGCTGGTAGGCGCTGGTGTGGGCGGCGTTCATCGCGAAGGGCAGCAGGTACCCCTCCTTGCGGCCGGGGTCCGGCTGGTGGAACACCGAGCGGCCGTCGACGCCGCGCACGGCGGTGCGGTCGCCGAAGCCCCGAACGCCCGTCAGGGTGCCGAAATAGTGGTCGAACGCGCGGTTCTCCTGCATGAACACCACGACGTGCTGGATGTCGGCCAGCCGACCGGGGCGGGCCGGCGCGGCGAGCGCCTGCTGGACGCTGAGCGGGAGGGCGGACAGCACCGCGGCCGCCGCCGCGCCGCCGAGCAGGCTGCGGCGCGACAGTTCGGGCTTCGGACTCATGGGGGTGGGGCTCCTTGCTGACGGACCCCGGGCCTTCGGTACCGGCCCGGGACTGGCCGTTCGTGCCAGACCCATCAGGTCTACGAGACCGAGGTGACCGCAGCGGCGGAGTCGGATGACCAGTCGGTGTCCGTCAAGGATCCCCGAGCTGTACAGACAACTTGACGTCCGATGATCAAGCTGCCGGAAAGCCGCCCGGCCGACGGGCAGGTCGGCGGTCAGGCCGACGGGCAGTCAGGCGGTCAGCCGGTGAAGCGGCCGTCGCGGGCGACCACCCGGCCGGCCCGGACCACCAGTTCGCGCGCCGGGAGGTCGATCACCACCTGCGGCAGGCACTCCCCGGTCAGCAGCATGAAGTCGGCCGGCGAGCCCGGCGTGAGGGTGGCCGCCGGCAGGCCCAGCAGTTCGGCGCCGCCGTCGGCGGCCAGGGCGAAGCAGTCGGCCAGCTGCTCGTCGGTGCGGGCGTCGGTGGTCCAGCCGAGCAGGTGGGCCCGGTGCAGCATGTCCGCGTTGCCGTACGGGCTCCAGGAGTCGCGCACCCCGTCCGAGCCGAGCCCGACCCGCACCCCGTGCGCCCACAACTCGCGGAACGGCAGCACCTGGTGGGCCGAGGGTGCGACGGTGGTCAGCCCGACACCCGACTCGGCCAGCTCGGCGGCGAGTTCGGCCAGCGGCGGGCCGGTCAGCTCGGGCACGCAGAAGGCGTGACTCACCACCACGCGTCCACCGAGCCCGGCCGCGCGGGTCCGTTCGGCGATCCCGCGCAACGGGCCGAGGCCGCGCTCGCCGCGGTCGTGCAGGTGGATGTCGAGCTCCAGACCGTGCTCCTCGGCGAGACCGAACAGCAGGTCCAGCTGGGCGGGCCCCTCGCCGTCCGGTCCGCCGTCGAACCCGGCCGGGTCGATCCCGCCGATCGCGTCGACCAGCCCGCTCGCCGCCGCCTCGGCCAGCAGCCCGGCCACCCCCGGCGTGCGCCGCACCCCGTGCTGGGGGAAGGCGACCAGCTGGACGTCCAGCGCCCCGGCCAGCCGCTCCCGGGCCTCCGCGAGGCCGGTCACCCCGGCCAGCCCGAAGGCGGGCGCGACGTCCACGTGGGCGCGCACCGCGCGGGTGCCCCGGGTCACCGCGTGGGCCAGCAGCCGGTGCGCCCGCTCGGCGAGCGGAGTGCGCTGGTGCCGGGCGAGGTCCACGTCGCCCTGGACGTACTCGGGCAGCGAACCTGCCGGACGGCGGCTGTACCAGGGCTCGCCCCAGGCGGTCTTGTCGGGGTGGATGTGCGCGTCGACCAGGGTGGGCAGCGCGATCCGGCCGACGCCCTCGACGACCGTCGGCACGACGCCGTCCGGCACGCGGGCGGCGAGGAGCCCGTCCACGGCGATCAGGTCGACGGCTTCGGAGGCGCCGAACGGGCGGACGTCCCGGAAGACGGTGACGGTCGGGATGATCATCGGATGCTCCTCGTGACCTGATGCGACGGCTTGACCAGCGGAATGCTCAGCGGTGTGACCGACGATGTGTCCAGCAACGTGTCCAGCAACGTGTCCAACAGGCAAAACGTCCTACCTTTTCCTCAACAGTCTGTTTATCATCTGCGGGTCCCCCGTCCCCCATCCGGAGCCGCCCCCGCATGCCCGCCCCGCTGTCCCCGCCGTCCGCACCGCCCCTGCCCGCCCCAGCACCGCCCGCCGCACCGCCGGTCGCCGCACCCCGCCCGCACCCGCTGCACGCGCTGCGGGCCGCCGTCTTCGCCATCGGTGCCCTGCTCCTGCTGGTCGGAGTCGGTGTGCTGCTCCACCAACCGCTGCTGATCCCGCCGTTGGCGGCCAGCGCCGCACTGGTGCACGGCGCACCGGGGCTGCCGATCTCGCAGCCGCGCAACCTGGTCGGCGGCCAGCTGATGTCCGCCGCGATCGGCTTCGCCACCCTGGCCGTCACCGGCAGCACCGCCTGGGGCGCGGCCGTCGCCGCCGGGCTGGCCCTCGGCGCGATGATGCTCACCCACACCTCGCACTCCCCCGCCGCGGCCACCGCCGTCATCGTGGTCCTCCAGGCCCCGCACCCGCTGCCCTTCCTCCCGCTGCTGGCGCTGGCCACCGTGCTGCTGGTCGCCATCGGGCTGCTGCCCGGCCGGATCGGCGGACACCCGGTCCGCTACCCACTCTCCTGGTAGCAGGCCGACGGCCGGGTCAACCGATCGGTTGACCCGGCCGTCCTCCGTTCCGCCCGACGAATCCGACCGGCCCGCCGACCCCACCGGGCCCCGGACGCGGCAGGCTGGTGCCGCACGTCGCCGACCGCACAGGAGCCCCCACCATGACCGACCGTCCGCTCTCCGCCGCCGACCTCGCCCTGCTGGACGCCGCCCGGCAGGGGGACCCCGACGCCGTCCGCGCGGCCCTGGCGGCGGGCGCGGACGTCGAGGCGCGGGACACCGAGGGCCGCACCGCACTGCTGCGGGCCGCCTTCGCCGACCGGGTCGCGGCCGCCCGGCTGCTGGTCGAGGCGGGTGCCGACGTCAACGCCCAGGACCCGCAGCTGAACAGTCCGTGGCTGGTCACCGGCATCACCGGCAGCGTGCCGATGCTGCGCGCGCTGCTCCCCGGCGGGCCCGACCTCGCCCGGCGCAACCGCTACGGCGGGGTGTCGGTCATCCCGGCCGCCGAGCGCGGCCACGTCGGCTACGTCCGCGCGGTGCTCGCCGAGACCGACATCGACGTGAACCACGTCAACGACCTCGGCTGGACGGCCCTGCTGGAGGCGGTGCTGCTCGGCGACGGCGGCCCGGCCCACCGCGAGATCGTCGACCTCCTGCTCGCCCACGGCGCCGACCCCCGCCTCCCGGACGCCGACGGCACCACCGCCCGCGCCCACGCCGAGCGGCGCGGCTTCGCGGAGCTCGCGGCCGCCCTGCGGGAGGCGGAGGACCGGACGCCCGGCGCCTGACGCCGCTCACGCCCGGCCCGACGCCCGCCGGCCGCTCACCCCCAGCCCGGCTCCGGCGGCAACGGCCATGCCGGCAGCGTCGGAAGCGTCGGAAGTACCGCCGGCGAACCAGGCGTCCCCACCGGGACCCCGTCCAGCCACAGCAGCCCCGCCGCCGGGCCCCGCCCGGCGAACCAGGCGAGCAGCGCGTGCCCGGGGCCGCGCAGCACCGGACCGCTCAGCACCGGACCTGACCCGCCGACCGGCCAGTCCTGGCCGAGGTCCACGGCCTCGACCCGGGCCAGCGGCAGCCCGCGCGCGGCCAGCGCCGCCGTCGTCTCCGTGAGGGCCCGTCGCACGAAGTCCTCCGGCCAATCGGCGGGCGTGCGACCGGAGTTCAGGTCGACGTGGTGCACCTCCAGCTCCCGCCAGGCCCGCCACAGCAGGTACCAGGCCGGGTGCCGCCACCCCGCCAGCGCGGGGACCAGCACCGCCCGGCGCTCGACGGGCAGCTCGGCCGCGTCCCGCAGCAGCCCGTCCAGACTGTCCCGCAGGTCGGCGGCCAGCGCACCCGCACCGCGCCCGGCGCCCTCGCGCAACCGCCGGTCCAGTTCGGCGGCGTCGGCCCGCGGCCCGGGCGCGCCGCCGGTACGGGCCAGCGCGAGCGTCCACCGGTACGCGTCGGCGCTGCGGGCGAGGTGGGTGAGCACGTGGCCGCGGCTCCAGCCGGGGAGCAGCGAGGGCTCACCGGCCTGCCGATCGGTCAGCGCCCCGGCGTCCGCGCCCAGCCGGGCCGCCGACGCCCGGACCTCCCGCACCAGCCCGTCGACGTCCACGAGATCCACGAGATCCACGAGGGTTGCCTAACTCACCGTCTCGGCGGCCGACTTGACGCCCTCCAGGGTCGCCGTGATCCCGGTCCGCAGCTCCCCCAGCCGGAAGTCGACGATCTTCTCCTCGGCTTCGGGGCGAGCCTCGATGGCCTGGAGGACGCCGCTGGGGCCCGGACCGATCACCGCCGAGAGGCGCACCCGGGTACCGCCGTCCGCGGGGGTCAGGTCGAAGCGCCAGCGGGCGAGCGCGCCGGACACCTCGGTCACCGGGTCGCCGAACCGGCCGTCCGCGTCCATCACGGCCCAGCCGAAGGTGCGGTGCTCGACCAGTTCCACCACCTCGGAGACCGTCCGCCAGTGCGGGATGCTCGCCCGGCTGTTGTGTCCCTCGAAGCGCGCGCCCGGCGCGGGGCGGTCCGCGCCCTCCAGCCAGGCGACCCGCTGGAGTTCCGGACTGACCCGGGCGGGCAGTTCGATGTCGGTCACCAGCGTCCAGACCCGGGCCGGCTCCGCCCGCACGAACACCTCGCAGTGCGTGCCCGGACCGTCCGCGTACCGCATCCCACTCCCCCTCCGACGTGCCGTACCGTTCCGACGTACTCGCTCGCGCTCCTGCGCCAACGGGTCGACACCCGCCGTGCCCCCGCCCCGGCGTCCGGAGCGCCGCGAAGGCAGCGGGCGGGTTGCCGCCCTCTCGCGGGCCCTGCTTCGATGATCGAGGCTGCCGAACATCCAAGTCAATCCGCCGATTTCCTGGGGAACATCCAAGCTCGGGCTTGGGTCCGACCGCCCTCCGGAGCCCGCAGTACGCTGGGCGCTCGTGACCCTCGACGACCTCCGTGTCTTCTCCGCCGTCTGCCGGGCCGGCTCGCTCAGCGCCGTCGCCCGGGACCTGGCGTGCAGCCAGTCCGCCGTCAGCCAGCACGTGAAGCGGCTGGAACGCGAGCTGGGTCTGACCCTGATCGAGCGGCACCCGCGCGGTGTGGTGCCCACCAAGGCCGGGCGGCACCTGCAGACCGCCGTGGCCACCGGCCTGGGCGGGATCGACCACGCGCTGCGCACCATCGCCGAACTCGCCCGCGGCGAGGGCGGATCGGTGCGGATCACCACCGGCGCCACCAGCATCCGGCACTTCATGTCCGCGGCCGTGGTGGACTTCCGCGAGCGCTTCCCGCTGGTCAGCCTGGAGTTCCAGACCGGGGTCTCCAGCCGCAACTGCCTGGAGGCGCTCACCGCGGGCCACGTCGACCTGGCCTGGATCACCCTCGGCACTCCGGTCCGCGGCATCGAGCAGCGGCCGGTGGCCGATCTGCCCTGGGTCCTCGCCATGGCGGCCGGTGACCCGCTGGCCGACCGGGAGCGGCTCGAACCCGCCGACCTCCAGGACGCCCGGCTGATCGGGCTGCCGCAGAACTCGGTGTCCCGCTCCCAACTCGACGACTGGCTGGGCAAGTCGGGCATCCGTCCGGTCTTCGACACCAGCGTCACGGACTGGGACACCGCGATCCTGCTGGCCGAACTCGGCCTCGGCCACGCCGTCGTCCCCGCCCTCCCGGAGTGGCAGGGCCCCGGTCACCCCGGGCTGCGGCTGGTCCCGCTGCCCGAGCTGCCCGGCCTCACCGTCGGCTGGGCCGCCCGCGAGTGGGACACCCTCTACCCGCTCGCCCGCGCCTTCGCGGACACCGTCGCCGCCCACTGCGGGCCGGGCGCGCCGCAGCTCGTGCCGCCCCCTCCCGGCGCAGCCACGCGCTGACCGCCCGCCGGAGCGGCGCCGGGGTGTCGAGCGCCATCAGCTCCCGGGGCAGCGCCCGTTCGGCGTCCGTGCCCATGGGCGCCTGCCGACCCGGCCGCGGGCCGGTCAGCGCGAGTGGAAGGAGTGGATGCCGCCGATCTCGGTGAAGCCCCGCCGGGCGTACCACTCGCGCGGCCAGTCGGCCGCGTCCGCGAGGAGGAACAGCCGCGGGATCCCGGCGGCCGCCGCCAGCGCCAGGCCGCTGGCGAGCAGGGTGTCGCCGTGGCCCGCGCCGCGGTGTCGGCCGACGGTGACCAGGTCCTCCAACTGGGCCAGCCCGGCGGCCGGTTCGAGGTAGAGGTCGACCCAGGCCGCGACCTCGCCGTCGGCCGCCGTCCGGGCGGCCAGGAAGTGCACCCGCTCGGCCCCGCGCAGCCGGGCCGGCCGGCGGTCGGCGAGCTGGCGGATGAGGTCCTCGCCCTCGTACCACTCCGACTGTTGCGCCAGCACGGCCTCCCGGATGTCGGCGTAATCCGTCGGCAGGGCGGCCGGTCGGGGCAGCGCGCAGCCCGCCGTGTCCCGGGCCATGACCACGGCGGTGCCCCGCTCGTACCCGGCCCCGACCAGCGCCGGGGTGACCCGGTCGCCCCACTCCTCGTCCAGCACGGTGATCGCGTACTGCTGCCGCGGCCCGAGCCAGCGCGTCGCCAGCCCGGGCAGCGCCACCGGGTCGGTGCCCGGCCCGGTGACGATCAGGTGGTTGTGTTCGTGCGAGAGCGCGAACTCCGGGTTCCGCACGGCGAAGACCCCGGGGAACTCGGGCAGTTCGACGATCTCGGCGGCCTGACGGCGGGCGAAGGCGACGTGGAAGGCGGCTACCCGCTCAAGCAGATCGGACATCCTGCCATGATCTCCCCGCCCGGCGCCGCGGGCCAAGCGAATATCCGGCGGCCACCACGCCCGGGCGAGGCCCGGCCGAGGCCCTCACCCCGGCCGAGGCCACAGCCCCCGGCCGAGGTCAGCGGCCCTTCGAACGGTCCAGGAACCGCTGGATGCCGTCGCGCACGCCGTCGGTCGGCACGGTGGCGGCGAAGCCGGCCGCCTCGACCGCCAGGCCCTCGTCGATCGGCAGGTTGATCCCCCGGGTGACGGCCCGCAGGCAGGCGGCCGCCGCGGTCGGCGCGTACCGGATGATCCGGTCCACCAAGTCTCGTGCCTCGTCGATGAGTTCACCGGCCGGCACGACCGCGTTGACCAGGCCCAGCGCCCTCCAGCGACTCCGGGACGCCATCGGGTCCATCGCCCCGTGAGCCCCGCCGGCCCCTCAGAGCCGGTACGGCCACACCCCGACACCCTCGCGGGCGGCCCGCACCTCGACCCACGTCCCGTCCGCGGCGGCCGGCGGCGCCGGCTCCCCGAGGTCGAGCAGGACCAGCGCGCCGGCCACCTCCAGCACCGCCGTCCCGGCCCCGTCCAGCCCCAACCTCCCGCGCAGCAGCACCCGTTCACCGTCCTCGCCCACCCCGGGCGCAGCGGTCCCGGCCGGCACCGTGTTGCCGCCCCAGGTCAGGTCCTCGTCGACGCTCCACTCGATGTGCCGCTCCCCCTCCGCCTCCCCCGGCTCCCCACACCACCGCACCACGGCGCTCCCCACCGCCGTCCCCACCCGCACCAGTCCACTCGCCGCCCCCTGACCCGCCGTCTCCACCGTGACCAGCACCCCGCCATCCTCCCTGCCCCTCCCCGGCAGGAACGGTCCGGGGCGAGGGCTGCACCGCCGCACCGGAAGTCGGCCCGGCCGACTTCCCACTCCGCCCCCGGCCGTCACGGACCGGCCCAGCCCTCGGAGTTCGAGAACGACTCGTAGCTGAAGCGCGTGCTGCGGTCCCAGTCCCGCCCGGTGAGGCTCTCGTAGGCCCGGTCCGGGACGTAGAGCAGCGGCTCCGCCCAGATGAGGTCGCGGGCGTACCGGCGGAACAGCGCGGGGTCGCCGAGCACGGCCTCGAACTCGGCCCGCCCCGCGGCGACGACGGCCGCCCGTGTGTACAGGAACGCGTCGCCCGACAGGCCGCCGCCGAACTCCCTGCGGTCGAGCCGGTGGAGGACCGAGGCCAGGTGCTCGGCGAAGGCGATGACGGCCGACAGCGGGCCGTCCGTCAGTGCGGCCACGAGCGACGCGGCGAGCCGTTCCGCCTCGGGGTCGGGCCGAGCGGGTCGGCACCGGTCGATGAGCTGCCAGAAGTCATCCTCGTTCATGCCGGACAGCATGGCCGGGCACTCTGACAGCCCCACACCGGCAGCCCCGCACCGGCAGCCCCGCACCGGAAGTCGGCCCGGCCGACTTCCCACTCCGCCCCCAGGCCTCCTACCCCGCCCCCGACTCCCCTGCCGCCCGGCCCTCCCGCTCCGCCGCCCGGCCGAAGCGGGCCGACCACTCCGCGATCAGCTCCCGCAGTTCCGGCGGATGGACCACCCGGAACTCCGCCCCCAGGGAGCCCAGCGCCATCGCGGGCCAGTCCAGCGAATCGGCCGTCATCCGCAGCCGGCAGCGCCCCTCGTCGACCGCCTCGACGTCGCCCCAGCGGCCGACCTGGGCGCGGACCCGGCCCGCCGGGGCGTCGACGAGGGCCTCGACGCGGTTGGGGCGGGGCATGCCGCTGAGGCCCGCGCGGACGTACTCGGCGGCGTCGGCGGCCGGGAGGGTGCGCGGGGCGAAGCGGGTGCCGGTGCCCTGGGCGGCGCTGAGGCGGTCCAGGCGGAAGGTGCGCCAGTCGCCGCGGTCGAGGTCGTACGCGACCAGGTACCAGCGCCGCTCCAGGCAGACGAGCCGGTGCGGTTCGACGTACCGCTCGGTGCGGTGTGCCGAGGCAGCGGTGTACGAGAACCGGAGCCGTTCGTCGTCGCGGCAGGCGAGGGCGACCGCGGTGAGGGCGTCCGGGTCGACGCCGGAGCCGGCCGACGTGCCCCAGTCGACGGGGACGGTCACCGCGCGCAGCGCCTCGACCCGCCGCCGCAGCCGGGCCGGCATCACCTGCACCACCTTGGCGAGCACCCGGACCGAGGCCTCGGCGACGCCCTCGACCGGGCTCTCGGCGGCCGCCTGCAGCCCGACCGCGAGGGCGACGGCCTCCTCGTCGTCGATGACCAGCGGCGGCAGCGCCGCGCCGGCCGCCAGCTGGTAGCCGCCGTCGACCCCGCGCTGGGCCTCGACGGGGTAGCCGAGTTCGCGCAGCCGGTCGACGTCCCGGCGCAGGGTGCGCACGGAGACGCCGAGCCGGTCGGCGAGTTCCTCACCGGGCCAGTACCGGTGGGTCTGGAGCAGGGAGAGCAGTCGCAGGGTGCGGGTGCTGGTGTTCGCCATGCCCCGATTCTGCCCTGCCATTCAGGTCAGGAAGTGACCGCAATGGTCCGTAACGTTGTTCTTGTCCGAGGGAGCAGTAACCGAACGGAAGGCCCCAACCATGACCACCACCGGTAACACGACCACGACCGCCGCCACCGCCGTCACCGGCGAGCGCGCCGACCTCCTGGTCGCGCTGGAGAAGCAGCGGCACTTCCTCCGCTTCACCACCCGCGACCTCACCGACGAGCAGGCCGCCCAGCGGAGCAGCGCCAGCGAGCTCTGCCTGGGCGGGCTGATCAAGCACGTGGCCTCGGTCGAGCGGCTGTGGGCGGCGTTCATCGTGCAGGGCCCGTCCGCGATGCCCGACTTCTCCGCCATGACCGAGGCCGACTTCGCCCGCCGCGCCGACGAGTTCCGGCTGCTGCCCGGCGAGACCCTCGCGGGGGTGCTCGCCGAGTACGCCGAGGTCGCCCGCCGCACCGACGAGTTGGTCGCCTCACTGGCCGACCTGGACGCCGCCCAGCCGCTGCCGAAGGCCCCCTGGTTCGAGGCGGACACCGAGTGGTCGGCCCGTCGGGTGCTGCTGCACGTCGTCGCCGAGACCGCCCAGCACGCGGGCCACGCCGACATCGTCCGCGAGTCCCTGGACGGCGCGAAGAGCATGGGCTGAGCCGCACCCGGGCCCGGTGGTCCGCCGTCACCGGACAGTGGCGGACCGCCGGGCCGGTTCGGGTCAGACCTGCCCGACGAAGGTGAATCCGGTCCCGTCCACCGCCTCCCGGAGCGCCGTCTCCTCCAGCGGCTGGGCGGAGGCGACGGTGACCCGGCCGCTGGGCGCGTCCGCGACGACGTCGGTGACGCCGGGCAGGGCGGACAGCCCGGCGCTCACCGTCCGCTCGCAGTGGCCGCAGCTCATCCCGGAGACGGTGAGGACGGTGGTGACGGACATGGCAGTGCCTCCGATGGCGCTTCGGGTACGGGGTGCGTGAGTACGGGGGGGTGCATGAGTGCGAGGTGCATGAGTACGGGAGCATGAGAGGGTCGGCCGATCCGGCCGGCCCGCACCACAACACCGGAATCCGACGCCGTTCCCCAGGGACACGCCGTACGGGTGGCACCTTCGTGTGGTTCCGGGAACCGCACGGGCCCCGCGCCCGACGGAGGCCGTCCGGTCCCTCCCCTGAACCGGCCGCCCACCCCCGCGCGTCCCTCCTGGTGTACTCCGTCCGGCCCTGATCAAGAGGTGTTCCACCCCGATGGCAGCCACTCCCGCCACCCCACCGAAGCGTCGAATACGACGCGCCGTGCTCGCCCTGGCCCTGGTCGCCGCGGTGACCGCCGGCCTGCTGTGGTGGCGGCCCTGGCACCGCGACCCGGCGCCGCTGGCCTTCACCACCGCGCCCGGCGGCTCCGCCCGCTTCGGCACCGGCGAGCACCTGTACCACTACAAGGTGCGGGTGGAGGACGGGATCGCCGAGGCCCCGCAGCAGTTCGCCGCCGAGGTGGACGCGATCCTCGGCGACACCGAGCGCGGCTGGGCGGCCGGCGGCACGGCGTCCTTCCAGCGGATGCCCGCCGACCCGGTGGACTTCACCGTCTACCTGGCGACCCCGAAGTCCACCGACCGGATCTGCGGCCAGTACGGGCTGGACACCGGCGGCTGGGTCAACTGCGGGGTCCAGCACCAGGTGGTGATCAACCTCAAGCGGTGGACCGAGCTGTCCGAGTTCTACCAGGGCCGGCCGGAGCTGTACCACGCGCTGGCGATCAACCACGAGGTCGGCCACATCCTCGGCAACGGCCACGTCGACTGCCCGGGTGCGGGCGCCCCGGCGCCGGTCATGATGCAGCAGATCAAGGGCCTGCACGGCTGCGTCCCCAACGGCTGGCCCTACTCGGACTCCGGCACCCTGCTCACCGGCCCGCCGGTCCAGGCCGCGACCAACGCTCCCTGAGCAGCGAACCCCCACCCCCGGCGCCACCGCACTCCTCCGGACACGGATAATCACAGGTCGGACCGCGTGTCGCCCCCCGGCGGCACGCGGTCCCGACTGTGTCCGTTCCCGTCCGCGCGTGGAGTGAATAACCTTGTTCGATGTGGAGACCCTCGACTACCCGGTCCTGCTGGCGGCCGCCGAAGCGGCCGCCCGGGCCACCACGGGCCGGGGCCACGTCGCCGACTACATCCCGGCCCTCGCCGCGGCCGACCCGGAGGCCTTCGGCATGGCCGTGGCCACCGTCGACGGCGAGGTGTACGGCGTCGGGGACTGGGAGCAGCCGTTCTCCATCCAGAGCGTCTCCAAGCTGTTCTCGCTCGCCCTCGCCCTCGCCTACAGCAGCGACGGCGGCGAGGGCCTCTGGCAGGGCGTCGGCCGGGAACCCTCCGGCAACCCCTTCAACTCGCTGGTGCAGCTGGAGACCGAGCACGGCATCCCGCGCAACCCGTTCATCAACGCGGGGGCCCTGGTGGTCACCGACCGGCTGCAGTCCCTGACCGGTGACGCCTCCGGCGCGGTACGGGAGTTCCTGCGCCGCGAGTCCGGCAACCCGCTGCTGGACACCGACCCGGTGATCGCCGCCTCCGAGGCCGACCACGGCCACCGCAACGCCGCGCTCGCCCACTTCATCGCCAGCCACGGCAACCTGCACAACCCGGTCGAGACCGTCCTGGAGCACTACTACGCCCACTGCGCCGTCGCCGCCAGCTGCCGCGACCTCGTCCTGGCCGGGGTCTTCCTCGCCCGCTACGGCGTCCGCACCGACGGCACCCGGCTGATGACCCGCAGCGAGGCCAAGCGCATCAACGCCGTCCTGCTCACCTGCGGCACCTACGACGCCGCCGGCGAGTTCGCCTTCCGGGTCGGCCTGCCCGGCAAGAGCGGCGTCGGCGGCGGCATCCTCGCGATACTCCCCGGCCGCGCCGCCGTCTGCGCCTGGGGCCCCCGCCTCGACCAGGCCGGCAACTCGGTCGCCGCCGTCACCGCCCTGGACACCCTCACCACGCTCTCCGGCTGCTCGGTCTTCTGAGACCGGGCCGGCGCCGACGGGCCCGGCCGCGCACACCGCGACCGGGCCCAACCGCCTTACGAAATACGGGACTTACTCCACCGTCACGCTCTTCGCCAGGTTGCGCGGCTTGTCCACGTCCCGGCCGAGCGCGACCGCCGCGTGGTAGGCCAGCAGCTGCAGCGGGATGTTGAGCAGCAGCGGGTCCAACTCCGGCTCGCTCTTGGGCACCAGGATGCAGTGGTCCGCGAGCTTCTCCTCGGGCCGCCGGTGGGCGACGGCGATGACGCGGCCGGAGCGGGCCTTGATCTCGCCGAGGGTGGTGAGGTTCTTGTCGAGCAGCTCGTCGTCCGGAACCAGGGCCACGGTGGGCAGTTCGGGGCTGATCAGGGCCAGCGGGCCGTGCTTGAGCTCGCTGGCCGGGTAGGCCTCGGCGTGGACGTAGGAGATCTCCTTGAGCTTCTGCGCGCCCTCCCGCGCCACCGGGTAGCCGCGGACCCGGCCGATGAACATCATCCCGGCCGAATCGGCGTACTCGGCGGCGAGCTTGGCGATGTCGTCGCTCTGCTCCAGCACCTCGCGGATCTGGTCGGGCAGCGCCTGGAGGGCGGAGACGATCCGGCGGCCGTCGGCGGGCGAGAGGTCGTGGATGCGGCCGAAGTGCAGGGCGAGCAGGGCGAAGGCGACCACGGTGGAGGTGAAGGCCTTGGTGGAGGCCACCGAGACCTCCGGTCCGGCGTGCAGGTAGATGCCGCCGTCGCACTCGCGGGCGATCGCGCTGCCCACGGTGTTGACGACGCCGAGCACCCGGCCGCCCTTGCGCTTGATCTCCTGGACGGCGGCGAGCGTGTCGTAGGTCTCGCCGGACTGGCTGACCGCGACGTACAGGGTGTCCGCCTCGATGACCGGGTTGCGGTAGCGGAACTCGGAGGCGGGCTCGCTGTGCGCGGGGATGCGGGCGAGCTCCTCGATCAGCTGGGCGCCCATCTCGCCCGCGTAGTAGGCGGATCCGCAGCCGAGGATCTTCACCCGGCGGATCTCGCGCAGCTCCCGGGCGTCCAGGTTGAGGCCGCCGAGGTGGGCGGTGCTGAAGCGCTCGTCGAGCCGGCCGCTGAGGGTGCGCTCGACCGAGGTGGACTGCTCGTGGATCTCCTTGAGCAGGTAGTGCTCGTAGCCGCCGGTGTCGAAGGAGTCGATCTCCCAGTCGACGGTGGACGGCTGGCGGTGGGTGGTGCGGGCGTCCGCGGTGAAGGTGCGGAAGCCGTCGGCGCGCACGGTGGCGAGCTCGCCGTCCTCCAGGTGCACGACCTGGCGGGTGTAGCGGACCAGGGCGGAGACGTCGGAGGCGGCGAACATCTCCTTCTCGCCGATGCCGAGCACGATCGGGCTGCCGTTGCGGGCGACCACGATGCGGTCGGGCTGCTCGGAGTCCAGCACGGCGATGCCGTAGGTGCCGACCACCCGGCCGAGGGCAGCGCGGACGGCGTCCTCCAGCTCCACGCCCTCGGTGGCGTGCACGGCGATCAGGTGGGAGAGCACCTCGGTGTCGGTCTCGGAGCGGAACACCGCGCCGTCGGCGGCCAGCTTGGCGCGCAGCTCGTCGGCGTTCTCGATGATGCCGTTGTGGACGACGGCGATCCGCTCGGCGTTGTCCAGGTGCGGGTGGGCGTTGGCGTCGCTGGGCACGCCGTGGGTGGCCCAGCGGGTGTGGCCGATGCCGGTGCCGCCCTTGAACCGGGCCGGTACGGCGGCGGCGAGGTCGGCGACCCGGCCCTTGACCTTGCGCAGCTTGATCCCGCCGGTGCGGCCGGCGACGGCGACGCCGGCCGAGTCGTAGCCGCGGTACTCCAGCCGGGCCAGCCCCTCCAGCAGGAAGGGGGTCGCGTCCTTGGGGCCGATGTAGGCCACGATTCCGCACATGCGTGGACTCCTCCACAGAGAGTAGGAATGGGTGGTCGGCCGTGGACGGGCACCCGGCCGTAGCTGTACGGGGTGCTCGACCGCGGCCGATCAGCCGTAGACGATCCGGCGCAGCTGACGGGCCGAGAGCTCCGGCGCCGCGACGCGGCGGGCGGGCAGCTCCTCGGCGAGCCGGGCGAAGATCCGTTCGTTGGTCAGACCACGTGCCTGGAGCTCGCCGTGGCGACGGCGGACGTACTCCTCGGTGGTCTCGGAGAAGTACGCCAGCACCTCCGCCACGACCCGCGCCGCCTCCCGGGGCCCGAGCGGGCTGGTCCGGGTGAGGTGGGCGAGGAGGTCTTCGTGAGGGTGGGAGCTCGACACGAGGCAAGACTCTAGGTCGCTTCGCGCGACGAAGCCAAAGATCTTGCCCGATTTCGGGCACACTTCATGACTTTCACCGCGGGTAACCAGGTGGATCTCCTTCCGCTACCTTCCCGACAGACTCTTGATGCCACGCCGACTCCGCACGTAGCGTGACCTCCGGTACACGTAGCGGAAGACCGGAGGGCTTGCTGATGTGCGGGATCACCGGATGGGTCGCCTTCGACCGCGACCTCACCGCCGAACGGGCCGTCCTCGAAGCGATGACGGCCACTCAACTCCGCCGCGGCCCGGACGCCGGCGGCATCCTGCTCCAGCCGCACGCCGGACTCGGGCACCGCCGCCTCGCGGTGATCGACATCGAGGGCGGCGTCCAGCCGATGACCGTCGAGCAGGACGGCCGGCTGCTGGCCGCGCTCACCTACAGCGGCGAGGTCTACAACCACCGCGAACTGCGCGCCGAACTGGAGGCGGCCGGGCACCGCTTCCGCACCCGCAGCGACACCGAGGTGGTGCTGCGCGCCTACCTGGAGTGGGGCGAGGGCCTGGCCGAGCGGCTCAACGGCATGTTCGCCTTCGCGGTCTGGGACGCCCGGCGCGAGGAACTGCTGCTGGTCCGCGACCGGATGGGCGTCAAACCGCTGTACTACCGCCCCACCCCGGACGGCGTGCTCTTCGGCTCCGAGATCAAGGCGATCCTGGCCCACCCCTCGGTACGCCCGGTGGTCGACCTGGACGGGCTGCGCGAACTGCTCGGCCACACCCGCACCCCGGGCCTCACCCCGTACCGCGGCATCCTGGAGGTCCGGCCCGGGCATGTGGTGCGGGTACGCCGCAGCGGCGTCTCGGTGCGCCGCTACTGGGCGCTGGAGGCCCGCGAGCACACCGACAGCCTGGAGGCCACGATCGCCACCGTCCGGGCCCTGCTGGACGACATCGTGCACCGCCAGCTGGACGCGGACGTGCCGCTCTGCTCGCTGCTCTCCGGCGGGCTGGACTCCAGCGCCATCACCACGATCGCCGCCAAGGAGCTGGCCGCCACCGGCGCCGGGCCGGTGCGCTCCTTCGCGGTGGACTTCGCCGGGCAGACCCGCAACTTCCACGCCGACCCGGTCCGGCAGACCCACGACGGCCCGTTCGCCCAACTGCTCGCCGACCACGTGGGCGCCGACCACAGCGTGATCGAACTGGACGCCGCCGAGCTCGCCGACCCGGCCGGACGCACCGCCACGGTGCGCGCCCGCGACCTGCCCAACGGCGTCGGCGACATGGACGTCTCGCTGCTGATGCTGTTCCGCGACATCCGCCGCCGGTCCACCGTCGCGCTGTCCGGCGAGTCCGCCGACGAGCTCTTCGGCGGCTACCGCTGGTTCCACGACCCCGTCACGGTCGCCGCCGAGGACTTCCCCTGGGCCGCCAGCCTCGCCGCCATCGCCGGCGCCGGCTCCGCCCCGCGCGAACGGCTGCTCGACGCCGGGCTGCTCCGCAAGCTCGACCTGGACGGCTACCGTCGGACCCGCTACCAGGAGGCGCTCACGGAGGTCCCGCACCTGGACGCGGCCGATCCGCTGGAACGGCGGATGCGCGAGATCTCGTACCTCAACCTGACCCGCTTCGTCTGCATCCTGCTCGACCGCAAGGACCGGATGAGCATGGCCCACGGCCTGGAGGTCCGGGTGCCGTTCTGCGACCACCGGCTGGTGCAGTACGTCTTCAACACCCCGTGGGCGATGAAGGCCTTCGACGGCCGGGAGAAGAGCCTGCTGCGCGCCGCCGTCCGGGACGTGCTGCCGCCCGCGGTCGCCGACCGGGTGAAGAGCCCGTACCCGGTGTCGATGGACCCGCTCTACCCGGCGCAGCTGCGCGCCGAGCTCGCCCGGCTCGCCGCCGCGGGCACCTCCCCGGCCCTGGACCTGCTGGACGGACGGCGGCTGACCGACGCGCTCGCCCCCGACACCGACCCGCAGTCCGTCCGGCTGGCCGTCGACCTCGCGCTGGACCTCGACGCCTGGCTGACGGAGTACCGGGTGACCCTGGAGATCTGAGCCCGCCGGGACGGCGCGGCGGCGGTGCGGCGGCGGTGCGGCCCGCACCGCCGCTGCGCCGTCCGGGTGAACGCGGAGAACCGGGGCCCCCGGCCGGCGGTTGACCACCCCGAACGGCCGACCGACCGTCAATCCCCTTGACCGCCGGGAGCCGTCCCGCCCCGTCGGGGTGTACGGACGATGCGGTAGCGTCGCCGACACCTCCCGAATGGCGGGCGAAAACGCGGGCTCCCGCTCCCCGTGCCGTCAGGATGGGAGCGAACCGTTCACCTCGATCCGCCGGGGGATCCCGTCATGCAGCCGCGAGTCTTCGCGATTCTCACCGCCGTGCTCCTGGGCGTCCTGGGCCTCGGCTCGGTGGCCGTCACCGACTGGTCGCCCGCCCGGGCCACCACGTCGCCCGCCACCTCCACGGCCCCCGGGGTCCCCGGGACCTCCGGTGCCAAGGCGGTCGGCGCCGGCGCCCCGAGCGCCACCCCGACCGGCGACCCGGCGGTGTGGACCCGCTCGACGCTGCGCAACAAGATGATGGCCGAGATGGACGCCACCGACCCCGGCGTCGCCCTCGCCGACCTCGACCGGATCACCAAGGAGAAGCCGTACACCGTGCGCTTCTGCCACCCGATCGCGCACGAGCTCGGCCACGCGGCGGTCAAGCGCTTCAACGCCGACTTCCAGAAGGTCATCTCCTTCCCGCACGAGACCTGCGCGGCCGGCTACCTGCACGGCGCGGTCGAGGAGATGCTCAACGCCTCCACCCAGCCCGAGGTCGACCTGCTCAAGCTGTGCGCCCCGAAGAACACCGGGCCCTGCATCCACGGCGTCGGCCACGGCACGATGTTCGTCGCCAAGCAGGACGTCGCCAAGGCCCGCGAGCTGTGCAACAAGTTCACCACCGACCAGAACCGGATCCGCTGCTCCGAGGGCCTGTTCATGCAGCTCTTCGGCCCGGACGAGGAGGACGAGCAGGCGAAGGCCAACCTGCCCGCCGACAAGCTCGCCCAGGACCCGCTCTACCCGTGCAAGGACCAGCCCTCGCTGTTCCAGTCCGCCTGCTTCTTCTACGCGCCGACCTTCTACCTCTCCTCGCACGACTACCCCAACCACCCCGAGGTCTACGCCGAAGCCCTCAAGTGGTGCCTCAACGGCAAGGCCAGCGGCGGGGCGGTGGACTGCAGCCGCGGCGTCGGCTCGCGGACCATGAAGTACAACCTGGACCGCGAGGACTGGGCCGCCCAGCAGTGCGCGACCGCCGCCGACGGCTGGCAGCGCAAGGCCTGCGCGGAGGGGCTGGTCAGCTACTACACGGTCAACTACACCGACGGCGGCGCGGCCGGGCGGCTCTGCGCGAAGATCACCGGCAAGGAGATGCAGGGCTACTGCCGCTCCGCAAGCGGGCTGTCCGCCTCGCTGGACTGAGCGCCCGCCCCTTCGTCCCACCTGTCGGGCCCGCGCCGCACGGCGCGGGCCCGACTGCGTAGGATCGCCCGATCACTCCGCCTGATCAGGGTGCGCCGAGGACGCCGCGCCTGCCCGTCCCCCGGCCTCCTGGAGCACGTCATGACCACCGAGGACCCCCGCGACGCGGACTTCCGCGACGCCGCCCACGCCACCGCCGACCTGGTCGCCGACTACCTCGCCGCCCTGCCCGCCCGCCCGGTCTGGCAGCCGATGGACGAGGCCGCCCGGCAGGCCCTGCTCGACGCCCCGCTGCCCGCCGAGGGCCGCCCGCTCACCGAACTGCCGGCCGCCATCGCCCGGGACGTCCTCCCGTACCCCATGGGCAACGGCAACCCGCGCTTCTTCGGCTGGGTCAACTCCGCCCCCGCCCCCGCCGGGGTGCTCGCCACCCTCGCCGCCGCCGCGATGAACCCCAGCTCGGCGGGCGGCGACCACGCCGACGTCCACCTGGAGCGCGCCGTGGTCCGCTGGATCGCCGAACTGGTCGGCTTCCCGCACCCGGCCGGCGGCGGACTGCTCACCTCCGGCACCTCGATGGCGACCATCGTCTGCGTCGCCGCCGCCCGCAACCGGGCCGCCCGCCGCGCCGGGTGGGACGTCCGCGAGGACGGCCTCGCCGGCCTGCCGCCGCTGGTCGGCTACGTCACCGGGGAGACCCACTCCTGCGTCCGCAAGGCCGCCGAACTCCTCGGCCTGGGCAGCCGGCACCTGCGCACCGTCCCGGCCGGCCCGGACGGACGCCTCGACCCGGCCGCGCTGCGAGCGGCCGTCGAACGGGACCGCGCCGACGGGCTGCTGCCCTTCCTGGTGGTCGCCTCGGCCGGCACCGTCGGCACCGGCGCGGTCGACGCCTTCGACCCGCTCGCCGACCTGTGCGGGGAACAGGGCCTGTGGCTGCACGTCGACGGCGCGTACGGCGCCTTCGGCCGCCTCGACCCGGCCATCGCCCACCGCTACGCCGGTCTGGAGCGCGCCGACTCGCTCGCCCTCGACCCGCACAAGTGGCTCGGCGTCCCGGTGGACTGCGGCTGCGCCCTGGTCCGCGACACCGACGAACTGCGCGGCACCTTCAGCCTGGTGCCCTCGTACCTGCGCGACGAGGCGGCCGGGGCGCTCGGCTGGTTCTCCGAGTACGGCACCGAGCAGACCCGCCCGTTCCGCGCCCTGAAGGTCTGGGCCACCATCGCCCACCGCGGCCGCACCGGCCTGGTCCAGGACATCGCCCGGTGCACCGCGCTCGCCCGCCGGCTCGGCGAACTCGTCGAGGCCGACGAGGAGTTGGAGCTGATGGCGGAGGTGCAGACCTCCATCGTCGCGTTCCGCCACCGGGCCGCCGGACCGGACGAGGAGGCCCGCGACGCCCTCAACCGCGACCTGCCCCTCGCCGTCCAGCAGCGCGGACGGGTCTTCGTCACCGGCGCCCGGCTCGGCGGGCGGGAGGTGCTCCGCGCCTGCCTGCTCAACCCCGCCACCACCGAGGAGGACCTGCGGCTGCTGCTCGCCGAGGTCCGGGCGGCGGCCCGCACGCTGCTGCCGTAACACGCCCGGACGGACCTTAACCACCAGGTCACGGCCGCTTCGCGGCCAGGAAACACCGGTCGGGCACGGTGGGAGGCATGGAGCACTCGAAGCCCTCCCTCCCCCGGGCCCACCGATGGCGCCGGGACACGGTCGAACTCGCCGCCGTCTTCCTCTCCGTCACCGCGGCCGACCTCGTCGCCAAACTCGTCGTCGACGGCCCGGACGGCCCGGTCGTGCTGGCCGGCTCCGCCGCCGCCCTGCTCGCCACCGCCCTGCTGCACGCCTGGTGGTCCCCGCACGCCCCTCCCCCGACCACCCTCTGGCGGGTCCGCACCACGGCCCTCGCCCACACCCACACCACCCTCGCCGACCACCGGATCACCCTCCTCTCCCTCCACCCCCACCCGACGACCGACGAACTCTTCCTCCGCACCCCCCGCTCGCTCGACCCCGCCGCCCTCACCTCCCTGCTCACCACCACCGGCCACACCGTCGAGGACGTCCCGACCCGGATCGCCTGACCCCGTCGCCGGTCAGCCCTCCGCAGGCAGCGCCAGTACCGCCAGGGCCCCGGCCGCGACCACACCGGCCGCCGGCAACAACGCCTGCTGGTACCCGTGGTGGAGCAGCGGGGCGACCACCAGCGGGCCGAGGACCTGCCCGGCCGAGTGGCCGGCGGTGAGCAGCGGGACGGCGCGCGGGGCGCCGAGGCGGGTGCCGGCGGCGAGGGCCAGGGTGCTGATGCCCATGAAGGTGGCGCCGAAGAGCAGCGCGGACACCAGGGCGGCCGGGACGCCGCCGAGCAGGGCCGGCAGGGCGATGCCCACCGCCTGGACGGCGTAGGCCGTCCGCAGCAGAGCCGCCCGGGGCCGGCGTCCGGCGAGTCGGGCCCACAGCGCGGCGGAGGGCGCGGCCGCCAGGCCGACCAGGACCCAGGCGCCGCCGCCGGCCGGGCCGGGCGAGCCCTGGTCGATCGCGGCGACCAGGAAGGTGCCCGCCACGATGTAGCCGAGCCCCTCCAGGGTGTACGCGGCGAACAGCGCCGCGAACCCGCCACCGCGCCGCACGGCCGCCGCACCGGACGGCGCGGCGACGGCCGTCCGGAGGTTCCACGCGGCCACGGCCGGCAGCGCCGCCAGGACGGCCGCCGCCCACCAGGCCAGCCGCCAGTCGCCGATCGGGCGCACGGCGAGGACCAGCAGCCCGGACGCGGCGATCCCGGCCCCCACCCCGCCGAAGGCCCAGCCGGACAGCCGGGCCGACCGCCCGTCGGCCGCGCCGAGCAGCGAACTGGCCGCGATCACGAACACCAGCGCGCTGGCCGCTCCCGCCACCAGCCGCAGCCCGCCCCAGGCCGCCACCCCGTGCACCGCCGGCATCGCGGCCAGGCTCGCCACCAGGACGGCCAGTGAGCCGCGCAGCACCGCCCGGGAGCGGACCAGCGCGGGGGCGAGGATGCCCGCGAGCGCACCGGCGAAGTAGCCGGCGTAGTTGGCGGTGGCGAGGTCAGCGCCGCCGGCCGCCGACAGCCCCGCCTGACTGTGCATCAACGGCAGGACCGGGGTGTAGACGAACCGGCCGACCCCCATCCCGGCGGCCAGCGCCGCACCGGCCCGGGCGACCTGCGGCCACGGCGCGCCGACGACAGCGGCGACGCCCGACCGCCCTCCGGCAACCGCTATTCGATCGACCGTCACGAACGGGCCTCCGCCCCCGGGTCGTTGGGGTGCGGCTCCAGCGCGGTGACCACAGCCGTCATCCAGGGCCACATCGGCAGGCTGCCCAGCACCTCGGCGCGCAGCTCCGTCTCGTCGGCCGCCCGCCAGACGCCGATGCTGCGCGGCTCGCCCACCGGCCGCCACAGCCGGGCCAGCCGGCCGGCGGCCGCCAGTTCCCGCGTGCGGACCGCCTCGGCCGCGCGGCGGCGGTCCACCTCCTCGGCGGGGGTGCCCTCGGGCACCCGGGTGGTGATCTCGACCAGGAACTCCTGCAACTCCCGCATGACCGAACTCCTCTTCTCCGCACGGCAGGGATCCGCGGCTCATCGGCCCCCAATCACGGACTCCCGCAGCACGGACTCCCGCAGCACGGGCTCACGGACGGGGGCTCCGCCGCTGCCTTCATCGTCCGGCGCCGGCCCGCCCGGCGCCACGACCGGCGCCCTCCCTGCTGAGAGGCCCAGCCTCCTACCGGCCGTAGCATGTGCGCCGTGGAACTGCGTCAACTGCGCTACTTCGTCGCGGTCGCGGAGGAGCTGAACTTCGGCCGGGCCGCCGCCCGCCTGCTGATCGCGGGCCCCTCCCTCTCCCAGCAGATCAAGGCGCTGGAGCGGGACCTCGGCGTGGTGCTGTTCGACCGGGACCGCCGTTCGGTGGCGCTGACCCCGGCCGGCGCCTCGCTGCTGCCGCACGCGCGGGCACTGCTGGACCGGGCCGAGGACCTGCGGCGACGGGCCGGGAAGCTGTCGGGCTCGCAGCCGGTCCGGCTGGGGTACGTCAACTGGCTGCCGCCGGACTTCGCGGCGCGCACCGCGCGGGCGGCCACCGTGCACGTGGACGCCTGGGTCGCCCCCTCGCACACCCAGGCCGCCCGGGTGGCCGACGGGAGCCTGGACCTCGCGGTCTGCTGGGTGCGGGACGAGGAGCTGGAGCGGCTGGGCCTGACGGCCCGGCCGATCGGCGCGGACCGCCTCTACGCCGTCTCCCCCGGGCCGGCCACCGACCCGGTGCGCACCCGGGACACGGTGGTGCTGCTCGACGAGGACGTGACCTCCTGGGCGTCCTGGAACGTCTACGCGGAGGAGCTGATCCGCGACACCGGCGCCCGCCCGGAGCGGATCTCCGACGGCGGGGTGACCGGCCCGGGCTTCTTCGACCACGTCCGCCGGCTCGGCCGACCGGTGCTCAACTGCCCCAAGGGCCAGACCACGGCGCTGCCCCCGGACCTGGTGCGCCGCCCACTGGTCGACCCCGAGGTGCACTGGCCGTGGTTCCTGGTCCGGCGGACGGACGAGCGGCGCCCGGCGGTGCTGGCGGTGTCGGACGCCCTGGCCGAGGGCGTCCATGGCCCCGACCCGCGGGCCTGGCCGCCCGCCGCCGGCCGGGACCGGTAGGGCCCGACGCCGCCGACCAGGGCTGGAAGGCCGGGCCTACCAGCAGGGAGGGAGCCGGTCCCGGCGCGGGGGTGGTTCGGTTCTTCGGCCGGGTCGACACCCTGGTCAACAACGCCGGGCTGTTCGTCGCCAAGCCCTTCACCGACTACACCCCGGCCGACTACGCGGCCGTGACCGGCGTCAACCTGACCGGCTTCTTCCACCTCACCCAGCTCGCCGTCGGCCAGATGCTCGGCCAGGGCGGCGGACACGTCGTCAACATCACCACCAGCCTGGTGGACAACGCCGACGCCCGGGTCCCCTCCGTGCTCGCCTCGCTGACCAAGGGCGGCCTGCAGTCCGCGACCAAGTCGCTGGCCGTCGAGTACGCGACCCGGGGCATCCGGGTCAACGCCGTCTCGCCCGGCACCGTCCGGACCCCGATGCACGCCCCGGAGACCCACGAGTACCTGGCCGGACTGCACCCGGTCGGCCGGATGGGTGAGATCGGGGACATCGTGGACGCCGTGCTGTACCTGGAGAACGCCCCCTTCGTCACCGGCGAGATCCTCCATGTGGACGGCGGCATGAGCGCCGGCCACTGACCCCGCCCCGACTGCCGAAGGAGCCACCACCGTGAACCGCACCACCACCCACGACGTGTCCGTCCTGCGCGAGGTCCTCGACGGCTGGAAGGCCGCCGTGGACGCCCACCAACCCGACCGGGTGGCCGCCCGGTTCACCGAGGACGCCGTCTTCCAGGGCCTGCACCCGTACAGCGTCGGCCGCGCCGGCGTCGCCGCCTACTACGCCTCCCAGCCGCTCGGGATGACAGCCGACTACCGGATCCTGGAGACCAGGCGGCCGGCCGACGACGTGCTCTTCGGCTATCTGGACGTCGACTTCGGGTTCACCGACCGACCGACCCTCGGCGTCAAGCTCGGCGTCCTGCTGCAACGCACCGACGAGGGCTGGGCGATCGCCCACTACCAGGTCTCCCGGCCGGACTGAACCGACCGGTCAGTCCTTGACCTCGACCTCCACGGCCGCGCGGACCTCCAGGGTCTGCTTGGCCAGGTCGTCGGGGCGGATCGAGCCCGTCCGGTCGATGACGGCGCCGACCGTCGTCCCGTCCGCCCAGATGCAGAGGGTCCGGGAGTCGGTCGGGCCGCCCAGGACCGCGCAGTCCAGTGCGCCGCCGAGCGGGCCGGCCGGGTAGTCCTGGCGGTCCCGGATGCTCTCGCTGCCCCCGGCGGAGTCGCTGGACACGTCGGATCCCCAGACCGCGCCGAACTCCCGGTCCAGCTCCGTCCGGGCGTCCGGGAAGCTCCCGGTCATCCCGTCCACCAGCAGGGTGCTGCGGCTCGACCCGGCGGGGCCGTAGCCGGCCACCGAGACGTCCCGGAAGCGGCTCAGGGCGGTCAGGTTCTTCTGCAGTCGGCCGCGCTCGGTCGTGACCAGTTGGTCGTCCGGCTTCCGCTCCTGGCCGCCGATCCGGTCCGCCAGGGCGATCCGGTGCGCGGGCGGGGCTCCGGCGCCGGTCACGGCGGCCACCGTCAGCGCGGTGAGCAGGCCGACGACGACCACGCCGATCAGGACGGCCTTGCGGGAGACCCTGCGGTACCAGGGCAGCGGGGCCACCGGCTCCAGGGTGTTGGCCCAGATCGCCTGGAGGCCGGTCGGTCTCTCGGAGGGCTGCTCGGTTTCCATGCCCGCCATGTCACCTCATTCATGCAAACACCAGCTCAACGGACCGCCGGATGATACGTCAGCGCACTGACGGTCGGCACCCGGATTCCGGAGCGGCGGCTGCGGCGGCAACTGCGGCGACGGGCGCCCACTCGGACGCCCGCCGGTCCGGCTACGGTCCGGTCAGCTCCCGTTGGCGGGCTGCACCACGCACACCGCGTTGCCCAGCATGGCGCCGAAGCCGCCGAGCAGGGTGCCGGTGACGCTCTTGCAGGCGGCGGCCTCCTGCGGGGTCTTGGGACCGTTGTTGCCGCTGCTGTCGGCGGCGGCCGACTGGGCCAGGGCGAGCGGCACGGCCAGCAAGAGGGCGCAACAGGCCGTGGCCAGTGCGGAGTTCTTCGAGAGCATCGGGGGAGCCCCTTCGGATCGAGACGGGTTCGGCGGAAAGCCGAGCCATCCCTATCCGAAGGGGCTCCCCCGGTCACGGATCCTGGGCCATCCGTGAGCGTGTCCGCGTCAGCGGCCGGGCGTCACCCGGTCCGCCGCGCCACCGCCCTGATATCCGGGTGATCCGGCGGATCACCTCCTCGTCCGGACCGGGCAGCATCCGCCGCACGCAGGCGACGGAACCGGCCTCGTCCACCGACTCGGCCAGGCAGCGCTCCAGCTCCGGCCGGTCGATCGTGCCGGCGAACACCGAGAACAGGACGGTCACGTACGCCGACGAACCGGCCGGCCCGCGGGCCCGCTCGGACAGCACCCCGGAGACGTACCGGCGGACCTGCTCACCAGGAGCGCCGGGCACGGACTCCACCGTCGGCCGCCCGTCGTCCCGACCGCATGAGGCACCGGTCTGGACCTGTGCCGGCCCCGTCCCGCCGCGCCGTCCGCGCACCCCCGGGCATTCGTGCGTTCACGATCACGTAACCGGCCGGAAGCGCGCCGTCGGTAGCGTCGGCCCCATGACGGCATCCCGTACTCGCCTCGAACGGCTCTGGCACCGGCCCTTCCGCAGGTCCGACCGAAGGTGTGCGGCGCCCGAGGCCCGGACCGGGCACCCCGCCGCCGCACACCGCCACACCCGCCCCCACCCGGCCCCGCACCTGGCCGCCCCGGGGCCGGTGTCCCGGCTGTCCCTGCCGGACGGGACCGAGCTGCTGCTGCGCCCCGCCGACCCCGCCGACCGGGCCGCGGCCCTGGCGATGCACGGCCGCTGCTCCCCCGCCGCCCTGCGGCTGCGCTACCACGGGCCGGTCCGCGACGCCGACCGCTACCTGGACCACCTGCTGGACCCCCGGCACGGCCACAGCCTGGCCGTCACCGCCCCCGACGGGCGGATCGTCGCCCTCGGGCACCTGATGTGGGACGAGGACGAGGCGGAGCTGGCCGTGCTGGTCGAGGACGCCTGGCAGCGGAACGGACTGGGCCTGGCCCTGCTCCGCCGGCTGACCGCCGCGGCCCGGGCGGCCGGGGTCGGGACGGTGTACGCGGTGACCCAGGCCGGCAACGCCGGGCTGATCGCCGCGATGCGCCGGCTGGCGGCGCCGCTGGACTTCCGCTGCGAGGACGGCACCCTGGTGATCACCGCCACGCTGGCCGCCGGTGCCGCGCCGGCCCCCGCCCCCAGCCCGGGCCGCTGATCATTTCTTCACGACATTCTTACCGGCCGCCCCGGGGAACCCGCCGGCCGCGGCCGAGCGTCCTCCAACGGACACCGACCCGCTCCGGTTGACGGACGGTCAGCCGCCGCCCGCGCGGCGTCACAGCAGGCGGCATGGGGTCCGGTTCGTCCGGCCGGGCTACGGAGTCGGTAGGCTGGCCCCGTCCCCGCCGCCCGACGGCCCGTTATCCGGCCAGCGGGCGGTGCCGCAGCAAGGAGGAACCACTGAGCATGGCAGGCACCGAATCGGAGCCCACAGGCGCACGCGACGCCTCCCTGCCCGCCCGCGCCAAGATCGCGGTCACGGCCGGCAAGGTCGCCGCCGCCGTGTCCCGTAAGGCCGGACGCGGAAGCGGCTCGGTGATCGGCGGCAAGGTCGCCCTCAGGCTCGACCCCGACCTGCTCGCCACCCTCGCCGACCACCTGGACGTCGTCCTGGTCAGCGCCACCAACGGCAAGACCACCACCACCCGCCTGATCGCCGAGGCGCTGCGCGCCGCCGGCCCGGTGGTCTCCAACGCCCTGGGCGCCAACATGCCGGCCGGCATCACCTCCGCCCTGGCCGGCGGCAGCGACGCCCGCTTCGGCGTGATCGAGGTCGACGAGAAGTACCTGGCGACGGTCGCCCGCGACACCCGTCCCAAGGCGATCGCCCTGCTCAACCTCTCCCGCGACCAGCTGGACCGCGCCGCCGAGACCCGCATGATGGCGGAGAAGTGGCGCGAGGGCCTCCAGGACACCGAGGCCGTGGTCATCGCCAACGCCGACGACCCGCTGGTGACCTGGGCCGCCTCCTCCTGCAAGAAGGTGGTCTGGGTGGCCGCCGGACAGGCCTGGAAGGAGGACGCCTGGTCCTGCCCCGCCTGCGGCGGCGTGATGCAGCGCCCCGGCGACGACTGGTTCTGCCAGGACTGCGGCTTCCGGCGCCCCAACCCGCACTGGGCGCTCCAGGGCACCCACGTGATCGACCCCCAGCGCGGCGCCTGGCCGATCCAGCTCCAGCTGCCCGGCCGGGCCAACCTGGCCAACGCCACCAGCTCGGCCGCCGTCGCCGCCGTGTTCGGCGTCTCCCCGCAGGTCGCGCTGGAGCGGATGCGCTCGGTCAGCGCCGTGGCCGGCCGCTACGACGTGGTGCAGTACCAGGGCCGCGACATCCGCCTGCTGCTCGCCAAGAACCCGGCCGGCTGGCTGGAGACCTTCTCGCTGATCGACGGCCCGCCGGCCCCGGTGATCCTCTCGGTCAACGCCCTCGACGCCGACGGCACCGACACCTCCTGGCTGTGGGACGTCGACTACGAGCGCCTCGCCGGCCACCCGATCTTCGTGATGGGCCAGCGCAAGCTGGACCTGGCCGTCCGCTTGGAGGTCGCCGGGCTGCAGTTCCACGTCGTGGACACCCTGGAGCAGGCCGTCCGGATGGCCCCGCCCGGCCGGATCGAGGCCATCGCCAACTACACCGCCTTCCAGCAGCTGCGGAAGGTCGTGGCCGGCTGATGCCGCGCCCGCACACCAGTCTTTTCGTGACGGAAGGCCTTCGAGGATGAGTGAGAGCAGCCTGCGCGTGGTCTGGGTCTACCCGGACCTGCTCAGCACCTACGGCGACCGCGGCAACGCCCTGGTCGTGGAGCGCCGGGCCCGCCAGCGCCATCTCAACGTGACCCGGATCGACGTCCGCTCCGACCAGGCGATCCCCACCAGCGGGGACATCTACCTGATCGGCGGCGGCGAGGACCGCCCCCAGCGGCTGGCCGCCGAGCGGCTGCGCGCCGACAGCGGTCTGGTACGGGCCGCCGAGAACGGCGCGATCATCTTCGGCGTCTGCGCCGGCTTCCAGATCATGGGCCACGAGTTCATCAACGACCTCGGCGAGCGCGAGCCGGGCCTCGGCCTGCTCGACGTCTGGACCACCCGCGGCGAGGGCGCCCGCTGCGTCGGCGACGTGCTCGCCGACGTGGACCCGCGGCTCGGCCTGCCGCAGCTGACCGGCTTCGAGAACCACCAGGGCGTCACCCACCTCGGCCAGGGCGTCCAGCCGTTCGCGACCGTCACGGTCGGCCGCGGCAACGGCACCGGCGACGGCACCGAGGGCGCCTGGCGGGACACCGTGCTCGGCACCTACCTGCACGGCCCGGTGCTGGCCCGCAACCCCGCCGTGGCCGACCTGCTGATCAAGCTGGCGCTGGACGTCAACGCCCTGCCGCCGGCCGACACCACCTGGTACGACGCGCTGCGCGCCGAGCGCATCGCGGCCACCTCCCGGCCCTCCTAGGGCCTCCAGTACCGCCGGTGGCGTCCGCCGGCGGCGGTACCCCCCGCACCACCCCGTACCACCCGTAGTACCCCCGAACGCCCCACGGCGGACGGCCGAACGCCCCGCCCGGGTGCCCGCGATGCGGTCACCCGGCCCGCGGGCGGCCCCGGACGTACGACAATGGGGCTGCCGGCTGCACACCCTCCTCGGCAGCAGGCCGCAATTCCGCGCGGGGGCGCCGACGGCGCCGCTCCCGCGTCGGCTCCTGCCCGGCCGGACCAGGGGCCGTATGCTCGACTTCACGGCCGTTTTCGGGCGTTCTGTCCGGATCGGCCGGTCCATCACCCCGCGGCCACCTCCCCGCCACCCCGGCATGGGAGCGCCTCGTCACGGTGACGGCTCGTCGTCCCCGCCTGTGGTCCGGCCGTTCCTCGGTTCTGCTCGGGAGTTGCAAAGCTAATGCGTATCGGAGTGCTGACCAGCGGCGGTGACTGCCCCGGACTGAACGCGGTGATCCGTTCCGTGGTCCACCGGGGGGTGGTCGACCACGGCGACGAGATCATCGGGTTCGAGGACGGTTGGCGCGGTTTCCTGGAAGGACACCACCGCCCCCTGACCCTGGACTCGGTGAGCGGCATCCTGGCCCAGGGCGGCACCATCCTCGGGTCCTCCCGGGTGCAGCCGAGCCACCTGCGGGACGGCGTCGAACGGGCCAAGAAGTACTGCGCCGACCTCGGCCTGGACGCGGTGATCCCGATCGGCGGCGAGGGCACCCTGAAGGCCGCCAAGCTGATGAGCGACGCGGGCCTGCCGATCGTCGGCGTGCCGAAGACCATCGACAACGACATCGCCGCCACCGACGTGACCTTCGGCTTCGACACCGCCGTCTCGGTCGCCACCGAGGCCCTGGACCGGCTGAAGACCACCGCCGAGTCGCACCAGCGGGTCATGGTCGTCGAGGTCATGGGCCGGCACACCGGCTGGATCGCGCTGAACGCGGGCATGGCCGCCGGCGCGCACGCCATCGTCGTCCCGGAGCGCCCGTTCCACATCGAGAAGCTCACCGACGTCGTGCGCGAGCGCTTCGACCGGCAGAAGAAGTTCGCCATCGTGGTCTGCGCCGAGGGCGCCAAGCCGGAGCCCGGCACCATGCACTGGGAGGAGGGCTCCAAGGACATCTACGGCCACGAGCGCTTCACCGGCATCGCCACCCAGCTCTCCCGCGAGCTGGAGCACCGCCTCGGCAAGGAGGCCCGCCCGGTGATCCTCGGCCACACCCAGCGCGGCGGCACCCCGACCGCCTACGACCGGGTGCTCGCCACCCGCTTCGGCTGGCACGCCGTGGAGGCCGTCCACAAGGGCGCCTTCGGGCACATCACCGCGCTGCAGGGCACCAACATCAACCTGGTGCCGCTGGCCGAGGCCGTCGCCGAGCTGAAGACCGTCCCGCAGGAGCGCTACCAGGAGGCCGAGACGGTCCTCTGACCGCCGCCGCCCCGTACGGAGCCCCCGGCCACCCGCCGGGGGCTCCCGTGCACCCGGCGGGCGTTCCGGCCGCCGCCCGGCTAGCGTGGGCGGCGGGGGCCGACCGGAAGGACCGCCCGTGGAGATCCTGGCGTACGGCGTGCAGGCCGACGAACGACCGCTGCTGGAACGGGCCTTCTCCGGCCGGCACGGACTGCGCTGCCTGGACGTGTTCCTCAACCACGACACCGCCCCGCTCGCCGCCGGCTACCCGGTCGTCAGCAGCAGCGTCAACGCCGTCCTGGACGCCGAGACCCTCGCCGTCCTCGCCGCCGGCGGCACCAAGCTGATCGCCCAGCGCTCCACCGGCTTCAACAACATCGACCTGGAAGCCGCCGCCGACCTCGGCCTCACCGTCGCCCGGGTCTCCCACTACAGCCCGTACGCGGTCGCCGAACACGCCTGGGCCCTGGCGCTGGCCGTCAACCGGCGGATCGTCCGGGCCGCCGGACGCACCCGCGAGTTCGACTTCCGCCTCGACGGTCTGCTCGGCCGGGACGTGCACGGGATGACCGTCGGCGTGATCGGCACCGGCAAGATCGGCGAGTGCTTCGCCCGGATCGCGGCCGGCTTCGGCACCACCCTGCTCGGCTGGGACATCGCCGAGAACCCGGCCTGCCGGGACCTCGGCATGCACTACACCGAACTGCCCGAACTCCTCACCCGCGCCGACCTGGTGAGCCTGCACGTCCCCCTCGTCCCGGCCACCCACCACCTCATCGACACCGCCGCCCTCGCCCGGATGAAGCCCGACGCCATCCTCGTCAACTCCAGCCGCGGCGGCCTCGTCGACAGCGCCGCCCTGGTCGAGGCCCTGCGGGCCGGCCGCCTCTCCGGCGTCGGCCTCGACGTCTACGAGGAGGAGACCGGCGTCTTCTTCACCGACCGCTCCATCGAGGGCATCACCGACGACACCCTCGCCCGCCTGGTCACCTTCCCCCAGGTCCTGGTCACCAGCCACCAGGCCTACTTCACCCACACCGCCGTCGGCCAGATCATCGACGCCACCGCCCGCAACATCGACGACTTCGCCACCGGCCGCAGCAACGAGAACACCCTCGTACCGAAGGGCTGACCGGCCCGTCGGCCGCCGGTCCGGGCCGGTCTGCTAGCGTCCCGCGCATGGTCACGATCGTGCCGTTCACCGGTGATGAGAAGGAAAGCCTGCACGCGGCCCTGGAGCGGCACCGCAACGTGGTGCTGTGGAAGGTCCAGGGCCTGGACGACGAGCAGTTGCGCCGGCCGCTGACGCCCTCGGGGACCAACCTGCTGGGTCTGGTCAAGCACCTCGGCGGTGCCGAACTCGGTTGGTTCCGCGAGACGTTCGGCCGGGAGACCGGACCGCTGCCGTTCGACGTCGACGCCGACGACGAGTCCGACCTGCGGATCGAGCCGCACGAGTCGACGGCGGACGTGCTGGCCTTCTACGCCCGCGCCCGGGCCGCCGCCGACGAGGTGATCGCGGAACTCGATCTGGAGGACACCGGCACCTCCTGGTCGGGCCGGACCGTCTCGCTGCGCTGGGTGCTCATCCACATGACCACCGAGACCGCCCGGCACGCCGGACACCTCGACATCCTGCGCGAACTCACCGACGGCGCCACCGGGGACCACGACCGCAGCTGACCCCGCCACCCAGCGCCCGGCCCCACCGCCCGGCCCCACCACCGGGCCTTCGGCAAGCGCCCTCTGACCAGGGACGATGCAGTCGGTATCATGCGCCGGGGGGTTTGTTTGCGGGTGGAGGGAACGACCGGTGGATGGGTTGCGGTTCGCGGTGCTGGGGCCGGTGCGGGGGTGGCGGGACGGCGGGGAGCTCGCGCTCGGGTCGCCGCAGCAGCGGAGCCTGCTGCTCTCGCTGCTGCTGAGGGCCAACCACCCGGTGTCGACCGATCAGCTCGTCGACGACCTGTGGGACGAGGAGCCGCCCCTCCGGGCGAGGGCGGTCATCCGGACGTACGTCCACCGCCTGCGCCGCATCCTCGGGCCCGCCCCGCTCACCTCACTCGCCGGTGGCTACCTGCTGACCGTCGCCCCCGGCGGGCTGGACACCCAGCGCTGCGAGGAACTGGTCGGCGAGGCCCGGGAGCTGCGCGGCGCCGAGGAGCACCCCCGCGCCGCCGCGGCGCTCCGCTCGGCGCTGGCCCTCTGGCAGGGCGAGCCGATGCCCGGGCTTCCCGGGCCGTACGCCGAGCGGCAGCGCGGCGAGTGGGCCGAGCGCCGGGTGACCGTCCTGGAAGCGTGCCTGGAGGCCGAGGTCCAGGCCGGCCCGTCCGGCGGGGCCGTCGCCGAACTGACGGCGGCCACCGCCGAGTTCCCGCTCCGGGAACGGTTCGCCGAGTTGCTGATGCTGGCCCTGTACCAGGCCGGCCGGCAGGCCGACGCCCTGGGCGTGTACCGCGCGACGGACGCGCGGCTGCGGGCGGAACTCGGCGTCGCCGCGGGGCCCGGGCTGCGCGAGCTGCAGCGCCGGATCCTGGCCGGCGACGGGGCCCTGCTGGCGCCCGCGCCGCTCCGGCCCGGCACCGCCGCGGTCCGCCCGCCGTACCGGGCGCCGGTCCGGCCGACCCAGGTGCCGGCGGCCCTCTCCGACTTCACCGGCCGCGCGGCACAGACCGAGGAGCTGCGGACCGCCCTGCTCGCCACCGGCACCGTGCCGGTGGCCACGGTGTCGGGCCTGGGCGGCGTGGGCAAGACGGCCCTGGCCGTGCACGTCGCGCACGGGCTGGCCGCGGACTTCCCCGACGGTCAGCTCCACGTCGACCTGCACGGGGCCGACGGCCGCCCGACCCGGCCCGAGGACGCGCTGGGCGCCCTCCTCCGTTCCCTCGGCGTACCCCCGGACGGGCTGGCCCCCGGACTCGCCGAGCGCTCCGCCCAGTTCCGTTCGCTGCTCTCCGGCCGACGCGTCCTGGTGGTCCTCGACAACGCCCGGGACGCCGAACAGATCAGGCCGCTGCTACCGGGCCGGCCCGGCTGCGCCGTGCTGGCCACCAGCCGGGCCAGGCTCGGCTCGCTGCCGAACGCCCACGTCGTCGAGCTGCCGGCCTTCGCCCCGGAGGAGGCCCTCGACCTGCTCGGCCGGGTGGTCGGCGAGCAGCGGCTGACGGCCGAGGCGGACACCGCCCGGGAACTCGTCCGGCTCTGCGGCCACCTCCCGCTGGCCGTACGCATCCTGGCCGCCCGGCTGGCCTGCCGGCCGGGCTGGACCCTGGCCCGGCTGCTCGACAAGCTCTCCGAGAACCGTCGCCGACTGGACGTGCTGCGCACCGGGGACCTCGCCGTCGAGTCGGCGTTCCGCTTCGGCTACGACCAGCTGGCCCCCGATCAGGCCCGCGCCTTCCGGCTGCTGGCGGTGCCGGAGGTGCCCGACCTGTCGCCGAGCGGGGTCGCGGCGGTGCTGGGCCTGCCCGAGGACACGGCCGAGGAGCTGGCCGAGTCACTGGTCGACTGCTCGATGCTGGAGACCGTGGCACCGGACCGCTACCGGTACCACGACCTGCTGCGCGCCTTCGCCCAACGGCTCGGCCCGGAAGCCGAATCGGGCACCGAACCGGACACCCGACCGGGCACCGAACCGGACAGCGGGGCGAGCGCGGACGCGGAGGCCGACCGCCCCGCCGCCGTCCTCACCCGGCTGGCGGTCCACCTCCACGCCGAGACCGTCGCGGCCCTCGGCCCGGCCGCCACCCGCGCGGCCCTGCCCGGCACCGACGCGCCCCGCGCCCCCGACGCCCGGGCGGTGGCTCGGGGCCGCGCGGAGTTCCCCGGCATCGGCGCCCTGGTCGGCCAGTACGCCGCGCTCCCCGCACCCACCCGGCTCGACCTGGTGGCCGAACTGCTGCTCGGCTGCAGCCTGTTGTGCGAGACCGGCCAGGCCACCCGGCCGCTCGGGCACGCGGCGAAGGTGCTGCTCCAGACCGCCGTGCGGCAGGGCGACCGGACGGCCGAGGTCCGGGCCCGACTGGTGCTCGGACGGCTGCTGACCGAGGTCGGCTCCGAACCGGCGGCCCTCGGCGAGCTGATCCGGGCCCGCGACCTGTGCACCGCCCACGATCTGCCGGGGCCGCTGCTCGCCCTGGCCCACGCCTCGCTGGCCGCCCTGTTCGTCCAGATCGGCCGGCCGGGCGACGCGGTGGACGGCTTCAGCGCGGCGATCGCGGCCTGGGAGCGGCTCGGCGACCGGCGCTCGGCGGCCGCCGAACTGCTCGACCTGGCCGGGGCGTTCACCGAGCTCGGGCGGTTCGACGCGGCGGCCCGGGTCGTCGACCAGTCCCTGCTGATCTGCCACCAGCTCGCCGACCGCGAGCTCCAGGCGCTCGCGCTCGACTCGCTGGGCACGATCGCCCACGACCGCGGCGAGTTCGAGCAGGCCCTGCGCCACCACCGCGCCGCCCTCGCCCTGCTGCGGCCGGACGACCGGCGCCGGACCGGCCGTACCCTGCTGCGGCTCACCGAGTCACTGCGCGCCGTCGGCCGCGGCGACGAGGCGGTGGAGGCGGCCGACCGGGCGGTCGGGGTGCTGACCCTCGACGGCGACCGCCGCGGCCGCGGACTCGCCCTGGCGGCGCTCGGCGACACGCTCGCCGACCGCGACGCCACCGCGGAGGCGGCCCGGGCCTGCCGTTCGGAGGCCTACGACATCCTGGCCGCCATCGGCTCCCCCGAGGCCGACCGGCTGCAGGCACTGCTCGGACCCGGCCGGCCCACCGACCGGCCCCGCCGGCAGTGGCCGTCCTGGCTGCCGGCCTGACGTCCGTTCGGACCGCGGCCGCTCAGACGTCCGTTCGGGCCCGGCCGCTCAGGAGAACGTCCACACCTGCTTCGGCGTGTCCGAGCAGGCCTCCACGCCGACCCAGTAGCCGACTCCGTAGGAGGTCAGGCACTCCTTGGTGGTCGCGTTGACGATCTGGTAGCCGCCCGGAACCGGCACGAGGGACCAGATCTGGTTCTCGGCGGCCGGCGGATTCGTCCAGATCTGCACCTTCTTGCTGGGCACGTCCAGATCCAGCACCTTGGTGAAGTTGCTGGCGCCGTTGCGCAGGTAGTACCTCCCCTCGGAGATCTTGTCCAGCCGCCAGACCTGGGCCAGCGAGCCGTTGGGGATGTAGGTGTTGACCCCGTTGCCGTTCTTGTCCACGGAGCTGTAGTTGTCCAGCACGGCACCGTTGCCGGTGATCTGCGCCAGGTTGGGCAACGGCGGTCTCGGTTGCTCGGTGGGCGGTGCGGGCTGCGTCGCGGTCGCGGAGGCCGTGGGCGTGGGCTGGTCGCGGCCCGCGGGCCGGTCCGGGGTGCCGGAGGCCGGCGGCGGCGTCGGCTGCGGTACGACGGGGGCCGGAGCGGGCCCGGTGGTGGGGGCCGGGGCCGGCCCGACGGGCGGCTGGGCGGGCGCGTCGGGCCGGCCGGGCCGAGTGGCCGGGGCGGGCTCGACGACGACCGGGGCCGGGACGGGCACGGCAGCCGGTGCGGACCCGGACCCGGGGCTCCCGCTCGCTCCCGGCCCGGCCGACCCCTCCGGAGCCGGCGGCTGGGCGGACGGCTGCCCGGCGGGCGAGCGGTCGTCCGCCACCGACGCGGTGACGGGCGGCCCCGCGGGGTCGGCCGGCGGTTGGGCGACGGCCGCCCCCTCCGGCGCGCCGGCCCGGATCACCGTCGCCCCGGCGGCGCCGCCCACGCAGAGCACCGTCAGCGCGGTCACCGCGGCCAGCGCGCGCACCCGCGGCCCCGCCGGCCGCACGCGTCGGCGGGCCGGCCGCGGCCGCTGCGGAGCCGTCTCCCCGACCGGCCGCGCCTCGTCCCCGGCCGTCGCGAGCACGTCCCCGCCCGTCGCGAGCGCGTCCCGCACCGCCGCGGCCATCGCCGCGGCGTCCGGCCAGCGCTCGCCGGGGTCCTTGGCCATCGCCCGCGCCACCAGCGTCCCCACCGGCACGGGCACGCCCTCCGGCAGCGGCGGCACGGGCTCGGTCAGATGCTTGAGGATCACCTCCAGCGCGGTCTCCCCGTCGAACGGCAGCCGGCCCGCGAGGCACTCGTACAGGACGACGCCGAGCGCGTAGAGGTCCGCCGAGGCGGTGACCGTCCCGGTGGAGGCCTGTTCCGGCGCCTGGTAGGCGGCGGTGCCGAGCACCATCCCGGGGACGGTCAGCCGCGCGTCGCAGCCGGGCCGGGCTATGCCGAAGTCCGCGATCACCGTCCGGTCGCCCCGGACCATCAGGTTGGCCGGTTTGACGTCCCGGTGGACCACCCCGGACTCGTGCGCGGCCTCCAGTGCCTCCAGCACCTGGAGCGCCATCCGCAGCGCCTCGGCCACCGGCAGGGCGCCGCGGCGTTCCAGGACCGCGCTCAACGGCTCGCCGTCGATCAGCTCCATGACCAGGTAGCCGACCGAGGCCCGCCCGTCCGCGGCGGTGTGCCCGTAGTCGTACACACCGACGATGCCGGGGTGCCGCAGCTGCGCCATGACGCGGGCCTCGGCGTGGAAGCGCTCGGCGAAGCCGGGCTCGTCCAGCAGGGCGGGCTTGACCACCTTGACGGCCACTCGGCGGCCCAGGACCTCGTCCTCAGCGAGCCACACGTCGCCCATCGATC
This sequence comes from Kitasatospora sp. NPDC096077, assembly GCF_040303245.1. Lineage (NCBI taxonomy): Bacteria > Bacillati > Actinomycetota > Actinomycetes > Kitasatosporales > Streptomycetaceae > Kitasatospora > Kitasatospora sp. NPDC096077. The sequence continues at coordinate 54,161 of NZ_JBEOSV010000008.1, forward strand.
CCCCGCCCAGCCAGTCCAGCAGCCGGTAGCGGTCGGCGAGCACGGTGTCCTGCATGGTTCTCCCTGAATCAAGCCCGAGGACCGGAGCGAATCCGGCGACCGGCCCGGTTCCACGGGCGCGCCCTGATCCCGGGTCACTGGTCCGGAGCGCCCTGGTCCGGGGCGCCCTCCGAAGATCCTGACACCGGCGAATAGTCAACGACTTGCCATCCTATGGAGCCCGCCCGGCCCGCCCCGCCCGGGGTGGTCGCATCCGGTCGAACCCGGCCCTCCGGCCCCGTGCTCAGTCGGCGGGCGCGAGCTCCGCGGCCAGCCGGCGCAGCTCGTGCCCGTACTCCGGGTTGGCGAGCGCCGCCGCGAACTGGGCGCGCAGGTAGGCGGCCGGGTTGCCGGTGTCGTACCAGGTGCCGGCGATGACCTGCCCGTACACGGCGCGGCGGGCCGCGTAGGCGTTGATGGCGTCCGTCAGGTAGACCTCGTCCTCCGGCTTCTCGTGCCAGCGGCGGGTGAGTTCGCGCAGTTCGTCGACGATGCCGGGGGTGATCACGTACCCGCCGATGGCGGCGTACCCGGAGGGGGCGTCGGCCAGCTTGGGCTTCTCCACCAGGCCGGTGATCCGCAGCGAGCCACCGCCGAGGTCCTCCTTCACCACCGGCACGCCGTAGCGGTAGGAGTCCTCGGGCGCCATCGGCATCAGCGCCAGCACCGGCGCGTTGGTCTGCTCGAACGCCCGGATCAGCTGCTGGGCGCGCGGCACCTCGGCGACGAACACGTCGTCCGGCCACAGCACCAGGCAGGGCTCGTCCCCGAAGTGCCGGGCGGCGTTGAGCACCGGGGTGCCGTTGCCGTACGGGCCGTGCTGGTACAGGTAACTGATGTGCCCCTTGCGGGACAGCTCCCCGACCTCCTCGACGGCGTCCGCGAACGCCGCCTTGCCGTCCCGGCGCAACTGCTCGACCAGCACCGGGTTGGGGCGGAAGTGCTCCTGGATCAGGCCCTTGTCGCCGTTGACGACGATGGTGATGTCGGTGATGCCGCTCTCGATCAGCTCGCGCACGGTGTGCTCGATCACCGGCTTGTCGCCGACCGGCAGCATCTCCTTCGGGGTGGCCTTGGTCAGCGGCAGCAGGCGGGAGCCGAGTCCGGCGGCGGGGATGACGGCTCGGCGGATCGTCCTGGTGGCCATGTGATGCTCTCTCATGTCGACGGCGCTGCGCCGCAGTTGAGCGGCACCGCGCCCGACGCTACCAAGGATCGATCCATGATCATGACCGTGCGCGGGAGGGCGACACCCCCGTCGCCGCCCTCCCGTGCACCGGCCGTTCACTCAGGCCGTGTAGCCGCCGTCCACCGCGAGGGCGGTGCCGGTGACGTAGCGGCCGCCGGGGCCGGCCAGGAAGGCGACGGCGGAGGCGATGTCCTCGGCCGCGCCGAAGCGGTCCAGGGCGGTGAGCGAGCGCTGGAAGCCGGCGGAGTCGCCGTCGGCGGGGTTCATGTCGGTGTCGATCGGGCCCGGGTCGACGATGGTGGCGGTGATCCCGCGCGGGCCGAGTTCCCGGGCCAGGCCCTTGGTCAGCCCGGTGAGCGCGGTCTTGGCCGTCGCCTGGAGGACGAAGTTCGCGCCGGGGACCCGCCCGTTGAAGCAGGAGCCGATGCTGATGATCCGCCCGCCCTCGCCCATGTGCCGGGCGGCGGCCTGGGAGGCCAGGAGCACCGACCGGACGTCGACGGCGAGCACCCGGTCGATCTCCTCGACCGACACCTCGGCGAGCGGGCCGTAGGTGAGGAAGCCCGCATTGTTCACCAGGACGTCGATTCCGCCCAGCTGCCGGACCGTCTCCTCCACCGCCCGAGCGGCGGCGTCCGCTTCGACCAGGTCGGCGTGGAGCGCCACCGCCCGGCCGCCCGCCTCCTCGATCTCCTTGACGACCGTGCGGGCCTGGTCCTCCGCCCGGACGTAGGTCAGCGCCACCGCCGCCCCCTCGGCCGCCAGCCGCTTGGCCACCGCCGCGCCGATGCCCCGGCTGCCGCCGGTCACCAGGGCCACCTTGCCGGCCAGGTCACTGCTCATCGTTCTTCCCCCGTCCGTGGACGCCGAGTTCGGCGTAGCCCGACGATAGGACCTGACACTGATGTCAGGTTCAAGCGATTTCCCGCCCGAGCACCGGCCTGGGCCCGTGCCCTAGAGTCCGAGCACCGTCCGGTACCAGGGCGCCGCCGCGGCGAGGCGGGCCAGCGGGCCCGGGCCGGGCGGGCAGGCGGCGAGGCGCCAGACCTCGTCGCCGCGGTACCAGTGGTCCCGGGCGATCATGGCGAACTGGCGCTCGGAGACCCGCCCGGGCGTGGCCGCGAGCAGCCGGCGACACTCCTCCCAGGGCAGCGACGGGCCGTCCGGGGCGGGCAGCAGGCCGAGCCCGGCGAGGGCGGCGAGCAGGTCGCCGCCGCGGACCGGCTCCGGGTGGGCGGCGTGGTGGACTCCGGCCACCGGTCCGGGGGCGTCCAGCGCGAGCCCGGTGATCAGCCGGGCGAGGTCCGTCCGGTCCACCAGGGAGAGCCGGGCCTCGCCGCCCGCCCAGCGGCCCGGGACCCTGCGGGCCAGCTCGGCGAGGGCGGGCACCACCCAGCGGTCGCCGGTCCCGGTGACCAGCGCGGGGCGCAGCACCGCGGCGCCGGCCGCCAGGGCGTGGCCCTCGCCGAGCAGCCGGGTGCGGCTGGCCGCGGACAGCGGCGCGGCGGGCACCCCGTCGACGGCGATGCCGTCGTGCGGTCCCGCACCGTACACCGCCGTGGTGGACAGGTGGACGATCCGCCGGATCCCGGCCCGGGTGGCCGCCGCCAGCACCGCCGCCGTGCCGCGGTCGTTCACGGCCGCGCACTCGTCGGCGTCGCCGGCGACCCGGGAGGCGAGGTGCAGCAGCACCCCGGCGCCCGCGCAGAGGCCGTCCAGCGCGTCCCGGTCGGCGAGGTCGCCGGGCACCCAGTCGGTGTGTCCGTCCGGTACGGGCTCGCCGCGCACCAGGGCCCGCACCGGGACGCCGCGGGCCGCGAGCTCCGCCCGGACGGCCGAACCGATGAAGCCGGTCGCCCCGGTGAGTGCGACCACGGGCCGCCCGTCGGGCCGCTGCGCCACCGCCATGGCTGCTTCCTCCCCGTTCCTCCCTGCCGACCGGCCGGTCAGTCTAGCCAGCCCGCCGCCCCACCCGGGACCACCCGTACGGAGGGGGCGGCGGTATGCCCCAGGTAAGGCCCGCCTAGGCTGTATGCCAAGCAAAACGGGCGAACCGGACCCCCACCGGGGACCACGAGGACGGAAGCAGGACCCGCCGATGGGCGACGGAATGTCAGGAATGCACCACCACGGCGGGATGACTCAGCTGGGCCCGTTCACCCTCTCCAATGTGTGGACGTGGTCCCCCGACTGGGTCTTCCTGCTCGGCGGCCTGGTCGCGCTGGCGCTGTACCTGACCGGCGTGGTCCGGCTGTACCGGCGCGGGGACCGCTGGCCGGTCGGCCGGGTGGTCGGCTGGGTCGCGGGCGTCGCCAGCCTGCTGCTGGTCACCTGCAGCGGGTTGAACGACTACGGCATGGTGCTGTTCAGCGCGCACATGATCCAGCACATGGTGCTCTCCATGCTGACCCCGATCCTGCTGCTGCTCGGCGCCCCGATCACGCTCGCGCTGCGCGCCCTGCGCCCGGCGGGCAAGGGCCGGCCGCGCGGGCCGCGCGAGCTGCTGGTGGCGCTGCTGCACAGCCGGTACGTCCGGGTGATCTCGCACCCGATGTTCACCATCCCGATGTTCATCGCGAGCCTGTACGGGGTCTACTTCACCCCGGCGTTCGACTTCCTGATGCAGTACCGCCTCGGGCACATCTTCATGATGGTCCACTTCCTCATGACCGGTCTGACCTTCTTCTGGCCGATCATGGGCGTGGACCCGGGCCCGCACCGTCCCGGCCACGTGATGCGGATCATCGAGCTGTTCATGGGGATGCCGTTCCATGCCTTCTTCGGCGTGGCGGTGATGATGGCCAGCCACCCGCTGGTGTCCACCTTCACCGTCCAGGGCTCACCGCCCGGGACGGACCTGCTGGAGGACCAGAAGCTGGCCGGCGGCATCACCTGGGCGTTCGGCGAGATCCCGACCGCGATCGTGCTGATCGCGCTGGTCTACCAGTGGATGGGTTCCGAGCAGCGGCAGGCCCGCCGCCGCGACCGCGCCGAGGAGCGCAGCGGCGACGCCGAGCTGGAGGCGTACAACGCCTACCTGACCTCGCTGCACAAGAAGGGCCAGCGCCCGGCCGCCGCCCCCGCCGCCCCGGCGACCCCGGCCGCCGACGCCGGCTGAGTCCGCTGTCGGCCGGGCCCACCGCGGGCCCGGCCCACCGCTGACGATCCGACCGAGCCCACGCCCCCGCCCCGGGGACGTGGGCTCCGTCATGTTCCGGCCCGTCCGGAACGGTGTTCCCACCGGACGCGTTCGAGGGGGTATGCACGCCCTGTTCCTCCCCGCCGTCCTGCTCGGCGGGTACGTCCTGCTCTGGCTGCTCGGCTTCCTCGGCTGCGCGCTGCGCCAGCGCCGTCGGACGGTGCCCGCCGGGGCCGACTACCTGGTGGTGCTGGGCGCCGCGCTGGACGGCTGCAAGCCCGCCCCCACCCTCCGGGCCCGGCTGGACGCCGCGCTGGAACGTTTCGCCGCCGAGGAGGCCGCCGGGCACGCCCCGCTGCTCCTGGTGACCGGCGGCAAGGGCCCGCACGAGGACTGCACCGAGGCCGGCGCGATGGCCCGCTACCTGCTCGCCCACGGCGTCCCGGCCGAGCGGATCCGGCGCGAGGAGCGGGCCGTGAACACCGCCGAGAACCTGCGCTTCAGCGCCGCCCTGATGGCCGCCGAACGCCCTGGCTACCGCTGCACGGTGGTCACCAGCGGCTTCCACACCGTCCGCTCCGCCCTGGCCGCCCACCGGGCCGGCGCCCCCGCCCGGGTGCTCGGCGCGGACGGCCCGCTCGCGCACGGCCCGTACCAGCTGCTGCGCGAGGCGGTCGGCACGGCGCTCGCGCTGCCCCGCGCCAACGGGGCCGCCCTGCTGCTGCTCACCGGCACCGGGGTGGTGCTGGGGCTCGTCTGAACGGCCCGGCCCCGGCCCGACGGCCCGACAGACGCGGGGAGGCCCCCGGGTCCGTGTGCACGGACCCGGGGGCCTCCCGGTGCTTTCGACCCGCCGAGGATCAGCCGAGGTTGGCGAGCGCCTCGTTGAAGGTCTTCGACGGACGCATCACGGCCGCGGCCTTGGCCGGGTCCGGCTGGTAGTAGCCACCGAGGTCGACGGCCGAGCCCTGGACGGCGATCAGCTCGTCCACGATGGCCTTCTCCTGCTCGGTGAGCGCCTTGGCCAGGCCGTCGAACGCCTGGGCCAGCTCGGCGTCGGCGGTCTGCTTGGCCAGCTCCTGGGCCCAGTACATGGCCAGGTAGAAGTGGCTGCCGCGGTTGTCGATGCCACCGAGGCGGCGGCTCGGCGACTTGTCCTCGTTGAGGAAGGTGCCGGTGGCGCGGTCCAGGGTGTCGGCCAGCACCTGGGCGCGGGCGTTGCCGGTGGTGCCGGCCAGGTGCTCGAAGCTGGCGGCCAGCGCGAAGAACTCGCCCAGGCTGTCCCAGCGCAGGTAGTTCTCCTTGACCAGCTGCTGGACGTGCTTCGGGGCGGAGCCGCCGGCGCCGGTCTCGAACAGGCCCCCGCCCGCCATCAGCGGGACGACCGACAGCATCTTGGCGCTGGTGCCCAGCTCCAGGATCGGGAACAGGTCGGTCAGGTAGTCGCGCAGCACGTTGCCGGTGACCGAGATGGTGTTCTCGCCGCGGCGGATGCGCTCCAGCGAGAACTTGGTGGCCTCGACCGGGGACTTGATCTCGATCTGCAGGCCGGTGGTGTCGTGCTGCGGCAGGTACGCCTTGACCTTCTCGATCAGCACCGCGTCGTGGGCGCGCTCGGCGTCCAGCCAGAACACGGCCGGGTCGCCGGTGGCGCGGGCGCGGGTGACGGCGAGCTTGACCCAGTCCTGGATCGGCAGGTCCTTGGTCTGGCAGGCGCGGAAGATGTCGCCCGGCTGGACGGCCTGCTCCAGCACCACGTTGCCCTCGGCGTCGACCAGGCGGACGGTGCCGGCCGCGGCGATCTCGAAGGTCTTGTCGTGGGAGCCGTACTCCTCGGCCTTCTGGGCCATCAGGCCGACGTTCGGGACCGAGCCGATGGTGGCCGGGTCCAGGGCGCCGTGGGCGCGGCAGTCGTCGATGACGGCCTGGTACACGCCGGAGTAGCTGCTGTCCGGCAGCACGGCGAGGGTGTCGGCCTCCTGGCCGTCCGGGCCCCACATGTGGCCGGAGGTGCGGATCATGGCCGGCATCGAGGCGTCGACGATGACGTCGCTCGGCACGTGCAGGTTGGTGATGCCCTTGTCCGAGTCGACCATGGCCAGGGCCGGGCCCTCGGCCAGCTCGGCCTCGAAGGAGGCCTTGATCTCGGCGCCGTTCTCCAGCGCGTCCAGGCCGGCCAGGATGCCGCCGAGGCCGTTGTTCGGGTTCAGACCGGCGGCGACCAGCGCCTCGCCGTACTGGGCGAAGGTCTTCGGGAAGAAGGCGCGGACCACGTGGCCGAAGACGATCGGGTCGGAGACCTTCATCATGGTGGCCTTGAGGTGCACCGAGAACAGCACGCCCTCGGCCTTGGCCCGGGCGACCTGGGCGGCCAGGAAGTCGTTCAGGGCGGCGGCGCGCATGACCGAGGCGTCGACGACCTCGCCGGCCAGCACCGGGACCTTCTCGCGCAGCACGGTGGTGGTGCCGTCCTGGCCGACCAGCTCGATGCGCAGGGCACCGTCGGCGGCGATCACGGCGGACTTCTCGGTGGAGCGGAAGTCGTTCTCGCCCATGGTGGCGACGTTGGTCTTGGACTCGGCGGTCCAGGCACCCATCCGGTGCGGGTGGGTCTTGGCGTAGTTCTTGACCGACAGCGGGGCGCGGCGGTCCGAGTTGCCCTCGCGCAGGACCGGGTTGACGGCGCTGCCCTTGATCTTGTCGTAGCGGGCGCGGACGTCCTCGTCCTCGGCGGTCCGCGGGTCGTCCGGGTAGTCCGGCAGGGCGTAGCCCTGGGCCTGCAGCTCGGCGACGGCGGCCTTCAGCTGCGGCACCGAAGCCGAGACGTTCGGCAGCTTGATGATGTTGGCGCTCGGGGTCTTGGCCAGCTCACCCAGCTCGGCCAGGGCGTCACCGATCCGCTGGGCCTCGGTCAGACGCTCCGGGAAGCTGGCGATGATCCGCCCGGCCAGGGAGATGTCACGGGTCTCCACCCGCACACCCGCCGTCGAGGCATAGGCCTGGACCACCGGCAGGAACGAGTAGGTCGCCAGGGCCGGAGCCTCGTCGGTGTGCGTATAGATGATGGTCGAGTCAGTCATCGGTACTCCGCTTCACGTCTCCAACGTCTTGACGTCAAGATATCTCGTCCCGGGCCCCTCGCTCCACCTCCCCCCGCCCCGGAGCGCGCGCCGGTCCGTTCCGGGGGCCCGCGGAGCGCGCGCCGACGGACGGCTCCACCGTGGTCCGCGAGGCGGCGCGCGGCAAGCGGAGCGCGCCCGGGCCGTACGGGACGGGCGGGGTTGGGCCGGTTGTACGACCCCGTTGGGGCCGAGTTCGGGCCCCCGCGTAACAGGCGTAGTCCAATCGAGTGAGTCGGGTGTCAGAAGTGCGTCAACGCACCACCCCATTCGGTCAACGCTGCGTCAGGACCGGCGACGCCCGGCACGACCCGACCTAGCGTCGACCCAAGCAGTTCCGGCAGCCACACCACCACCCCTACCCGGGAGCATCCGCATGGCCTGCGTCGTCTGGCACGTACCGGTGAACACCACCGGCACCGGAAGCACCACCGCCCTCCGCCTCTTCCGCATGCGCGACGGCCGCCGCTGCGCGATCGGGTTCTCCAGCCCCGAGGGCCTCGCCGCCCTGCTGGGGCCGGAGCAGGCCTACACCGAACTCGGCGAGGCCGCCCTGCGCACCCTCATCAGCCCGCTCGGCGTCGACACCCTGGTGTTCGACCCGCGCCTCGTCGCCCCGCCCGTCGGCACCCCCGGCGCGGCCGCCTCCCCGACCTCGACCGCCCACCTCCAGCACCGGTGACGGCCCCGCTCCATCTCGTCCCGGACGGGTTCGACCCCGCTCCGGGACACCCCGGGCAGGTCCGGTCGCTGCACGCGATCGCCCGGATCAGCCACGGGCCGGTGCCGCTGGACTTCAACCGGCTGGCGGCGGAGTTCCCGGCCGTCCAGAGCGGTCTCGCCCTCGCCGGGGAAGCCGACCTGGAGCTCCGCCTCGCCTGCACCGGACCGGAGGAGCTGCGGGCGGTCGCCGCCGCCCTGCACCGGGCGGGTGCCGCCAGGGTCCGGATCGACCTGGTGCTGCGGGCGCTGACCCCGGCACCGGTCACCCTGCGGCCGGTGCCCTGAGCCGACGGCCGCCCCGACCCGCGCCCCGGCTCACTCGAAGCCGGGGCGCGGGTTCGGGTTGACCGCCTGGCCGTCGATGTCCGCGCCCCAGTCGTCCTGACCGCTCGCGTCCACGCAGTAGCCGCTGCCCTCGACGTGGCCGCCCGCGGCCCGGCAGGTGGCGGCGGTCACGTCGCGCCGTCCGCCCGCCGCCGCGCCGGCGGGGGCGGCGGCGCCGACGGCGAGCAGGACGACGGTCACGGTCGAGACGGCCACCCGGGCCGCGCATGTGGTCTTCATGCAGGCCACGACAGCACGGCGCCCCGCCCCCGGCGACCACAGCTCACCCGCCCGGGTCACCCACCACGCCCCACGGGCCCGGAAGGCCCCTCCCGAGGCCCAGGCAGCCCACCCGGACCAGGAGCGCCGAGAGGGGCCTACGCCCGGGCCAGCACCGCGATCGCGGCCAGCAGCAGCGCCGAGCCGGCCACCAGGCCCGCCGTGAGCGGCTCGCCGAGGAAGAGCACCCCGATCACCGCCGCCGTGGCCGGCTCCAGCAGCACCAGCACCGAGGCGGTGGTGCCCGGCACGACGGTCAGCCCGCTGAAGTACCAGCGGTAGGCGAGCAGCGTCGGCACCGTCCCGAGGAACAGCAGCGCTCCCCCGGTCAGCGCCGGCTGCCCGGTGCTCGGCAGCGCGCCCTGGAGCGCCGCGAACGGCAGCAGGCAGAGCAGCCCGGTCGCGAAGGCGCCGGTGCCGGCCCGGGCCGAACCGCCGCCCCGGGCCCACAGGGTCAATCCGCTCTGGCCGGCGCCCGCGAGCACCGCCAGGGCGACGCCCAGCGCCGGCCGCGGCCCGGCGGCCGGGGCGGCCACCAGCAGTGCCAGCCCGCCGAGGGCGAGCGCCACGGCGGCCGCGGCCCGTCCGGTGAGGCGCTCGCCGAGCAGCCGGTGGCCGCCCAGGCCGGTGAGCACCGGCCCGGCGCCGATGGTGATCAGGGTGCCCAGCCCCAGGCCCGCGTAGTGCACCGAGCCGAAGTAGGCGCACTGGCTGACGGCCAGCCCCAGGCCGGTCAGCACGGCGGCCCGCCGGTCCCGGCCGCCTTGCGGGGCCCGCGAGGGCAGCAGCGCCAGACAGAGCGCCGCGACGCCGAAGCGCCAGCAGCAGACGGCCACCGGGCCGAGCCCGCTGGTGCGCATCAGCAGCGCGGCCACGGCTCCGCCCACCCCCCAGGCGACGGCGGCGGCGGAAATGGACAGCAGGCCGTGCCGGAACGGCACGGCGGTGTACGAGGTCATGCGTCAGTGCTCCACGATGATCGCCGGTTCTGGTCCGCGGGGTACGCGGGCGGCAGTCATCGCCCCGGCGCCGACGGGCTCTCCCGCTCGGCCGGGTCAGGTGGGTACGCCGCCCGCTAGCGGACCGGCGGCGGGAGGATCACGAAACGCACGGGACCAGCCTACGACGCACCACCTCGGTATGACTATGCGTTTCCGGTCATTCCCATGAGACAACGGGCGATCCATATTGCCCGGCCGGATATCCGAGCTCAATTCCGGCTCAAATACTGGACCTACTCGCCGGTCACGTAACAGACCTCCGAACAGACCGCCCCCTACCTGCGCAGATATGCGGCAAAGAAAGTAAACATTCAGCAATGGAATCTGTGCAGAGCTCTCTGAATAGCCCTACTGTGTGGCAACTCTCCGCGCTCCGCCCACCCCGGAGCCCCCACACACAGAGAGATCGCCCATGGCTTCCCTCAACCAGATCTCGCCGCCCGGCGGGAACTCCGGCGCCGACGGCACCGCCGGGAGCACCGGAACCACCGGGACCGCCCACCGGTCGCTGAACCGCCACGTCGGACTCATCGGCCTCATGTGGGCCTCGGTCGGCTCGATCATCGGCTCAGGCTGGCTGTTCGGCGCGAAGAGCGCCGTCACCGCGGCCGGTCCGGCGGCCGTCATCTCCTGGGGCATCGGCGCCGTCGCGATCGTGCTGCTCGCGCTCGTGCACGCCGAACTCGGCGGGCTCTTCCCGGTCTCCGGCGGCACCGCGCGCTACCCGCACTACGCCTTCGGCGGCCTGGCCGGCATGTCCTTCGGCTGGTTCTCCTGGCTCCAGGCGGCCACCGTGGCACCGATCGAGGTCGAGGCCATGATCGGCTACGCCAAGGACTCGCCCTGGGCCGGCGGACTGCAGAACGCCAACGGCACCCTCACCACCAGCGGATTCATCGTCGCGACCGGGCTGATGGCGGTATTCGTCGCGGTCAATTTCCTCGGCGTGAAGGTCCTGGCCCGGACCAACAGTGTCGCCACCTGGCTGAAGATCTTCGTTCCTCTGTTCACGATCTTCGTGCTGGCGGTCACCAACTTCCACGGCTCCAACTTCACCTCGCACGGCTTCGCCCCGTTCGGCGCCAAGGGCGTGCTGGCCGCGATCAGCACCAGCGGCATCATCTTCGCCCTGCTCGGGTTCGAGCAGGCCATCCAGATCGCCGGTGAGAGCCGCAACCCCAGGCGCGACATCCCCCGCGCGGTGCTCGGCTCGGTCGCCATCGGTGCCCTGATCTACACCCTGCTGCAGGTCGTCTTCATCGGCGCGCTGCCGGTCAGCGCCTTCGCCAACGGCTGGGCCAAGCTCGACTTCCCCGGCATCGACGGCCCGTTCGCCGGTCTGGCCACCCTGGTCGGCCTCGGCTGGCTGTCCTACGTGCTGAAGGTCGACGCGGTGATCTCCCCCGCCGGCACCGGCCTGATCTACACCACCTCCACCTCGCGCATCTCCTACGGCCTGAGCCGCAACGGCTACGCGCCGCAGAAGTTCGAGCAGCTGGACCGCAACGGCGTGCCGTGGTTCGGCCTGGTGCTGTCCTTCGTCACCGGCGTGATCTGCTTCCTGCCCTTCCCCAGCTGGAAGGAGCTGGTCGGCTTCATCACCTCCGCCAGCGTGCTGATGTACGCCGGCGCCCCGCTGGCCTTCGGCGCGCTGCGCCGCCGGCTGCCCGACCGCGAGCGCTCCTACCGGCTGCCGCTGGGCGGCGTGGTCTCCCCAGCCGCCTTCGTGGTCTCCAGCCTGATCATCTACTGGGCCGGCTGGCAGACCCTGTCCCGTCTGGGCATCGCCATCGTGCTCGGCTACGTCCTGCTCGGCGGCTACGCCGCGTACGCGATCCGCAAGGGCCTGCCGAACGCGCCGCGGCTCAACTGGCGCTCCGCCCAGTGGCTGCCGGTCTACCTGCTGGGCCTCGGCCTGGTCTCCTGGCAGGGCGGCTTCGGTGACGGCACCGGCCGGATCCCGATGTGGTACGACATGGCGCTGGTCTCGGTGTTCGCCCTGGTCATCTACTACTGGGCGATCCGGGTCGCGCCGCCCGCCGAGGCGATCGAGCGGGAGGTCGCCGACGTCGAGGTGGTCGACGCGGGCGGTCACTGACCCCGGCACCCGAACGGACGGGCCCGCCGGTCGACCACACGACCAGCGGGCCCGTCCGCACGTGCCACCGTCGGCTACAGGTCCAGCACCGCCCGCAGCGCGGCCTCGACCGCGGCCTCCGGGTCGGCGACCGGGCCCCGCGAGCGCCAGGCGACGAAGCCGTCCGGGCGCACCAGCACCGCGCCGCCCGGGGCCAGGCCGTGCAGCTCGGCGAAGTCCGTACCCGGCTCGGGGGCCAGGTCGTCCTCGGCGCCGTCACCGATCCGGTACGCGTCCAGCGGGACGGCCAGCCGGTCCGCCGCCCGCCGGGCGCCCTGCTGCCAGGCCGTGCCCTCGGGGTCGGTGAGCAGCACCATCGCCTGCTCGTACAGGTCCAGGGTGGAGAGCCGCACACCCGCGCAGAGCAGCCACTGGTGCGGGGCCCGGCTGCCCGGCTCGCCCGCCGACTCGAACCGCTCCGGCACGACCGCGCCGTCCGGGTCGGCGCCCAGCACCGCGCCCCGCGGGTAGCGGTAGCCGAGCGCCACCGCCAGCACCCCGGCCTGCCGGCCGACGCCCGGGACCACCGCGTAGCCGGGGTGGCTGTGCTCGGCGGAGCGGGCCGAGGCCCGCGCGCTGGTCACCTCGGCGACCGGGCGGCGCTCCTGCCCGTACGTCTCCAGCAGCCCGGGTCCGGCCCAGCCGCACAGCACGGCGGCCAGCTTCCAGGCCAGGTTGTGGGCGTCCTGGATGCCGGTGTTGGAACCGAAGGCACCGGTCGGGGACATCTCGTGGGCGGAGTCCCCGGCGAGGAAGACCCGCCCGGTGCCGTACCGCTCGGCGACCCGTTCGGCGGCGTGCCAGGGCGCCCTGCCGGTCACCTCGACGTCCAGTTCGGGCAGGCCGACGGCGGTGCGGATGTGCCGCTCGCAGCGCTCGTCGGTGAAGGCCTCCAGCGGCTCGCCGTGCTCGGGGTGCCAGGGCGCGTGGAAGACCCACTCGGACTGGTTGTCCACCGGCAGCAGCGCGCCGTCCGCCTCCGGGTTGGTCAGGTAGCAGGCGATGAAGTGCCGGTCGCCGACCACCTCGGCCAGCCGCTTGGCCCGGAAGGTGATGCTGACGTTGTGGAACAGCTCGCCCTTGCCGGTCTGGCCGATGCCGAGCCGGGTGCGGGCCGGGCTGCGCGGGCCGTCCGCGGCGATCAGGTACTCCGAGCGCACGACCCGCTCCTCGCCGGTCTCCCGGCTGCGCAGCAGTGAGGTGACGCCTTCGTCGTCCTGCTCGAAGGAGACCAGCTCGGTGCTGAACCGCAGGTCGCCGCCGAGCTCGCGGGCCGCCCGCAGCAGCACCGGCTCCAGGTCGTTCTGGCTGCACAGGCACCAGGAGCTGGGACTGAACCGGGCCAGTTTCCCGCCCGGGTCGATCTCCCGGAACAGCCACTCCTGCTCCGCGCCGGTCAGCGAGGGCGCCTGGAGGATGCCGTGGTTCGGGGCGAGCACCGAGGCCGCCTCACGGATCCCCGGCTCGATCCCGGCCACCCGGTACAGCTCCATCGTGCGGACGTTGTTGCCTCGTCCACGTGGGTGATGCGAGGTGTCGGCGTGCTTCTCGACCAGCAGGTGGCGCACCCCCAGCCGGCCGAGGAACAGCGCGGCCGACAGCCCGACCAGGGAGCCGCCCACGATCAGGACCGGCACCCGGTCGTCAACCTTCGGATTCATCAATTGCTCCACCCTGTAAGGGGATTCCGCGGCCCGGCGACTGGACTCGGCGCCGCCCTCGACGGGCCCGCTCAGCCGGGGGCCCCGCTCTTCCATCCCCCGCCCGGGGGCCGCTCTGCCGCCCCTTCGCCCGGATGGCCCGCAAATCTCGCGCCGCGCCCATCGGGCCGCTCACGATCGACCTCAGGCCTGGCGCCGACCGCCCGGGCCGACCGCACCGCACCTCCCTCCTCAAGACCGAGAACCCAGGCCGGGAGCACCGCCGGACGGGGCCGACAGGGCCCGCCGCGTGCGGCCGAGAGCAGAAAGTGGATCATGACGACTCTGTCCGAACCGCAGCCGAAGCAGCACGAAGACTCCGACACCCGGCTGAGGGTGGTGCTGATGCTGGAGATCCAGGACGGCGCCCAGCAGCGTTTCCTCGACGTCTACGAGCAGTTGCGCCACCAGGTGGCCTCGGTGCCCGGCCATGTCAGCGACCAGCTGTGCCAGTCCATCAACGACCCCCGCCAGTGGCTGATCACCAGCGAGTGGGAGGACCAGGAGACCTTCCTGCAGTGGGTGGACAGCCCCGCCCACCGCGAGATGGTCAAGCCGATGCACGGCTGCGTCAGCGACAACTTCCGCTCGCTGCGCTACGCCGTCCTGCGCGAGACCTCCGCGGCCGGCTCCACCGGCACCCGCGCCCCGATGGAGGTCCCGCCCGGCCTGCCGCGCACCGAGCCCGCCGGACACGTCGGCCCGCCCCGGGCCGAGCCCGGCCCGGACGGCGTGGTGCGCCACGCGCTGACCTTCACCGTCAAGCCCGGCAGCGAGGCCGAGGTGGCCCGCATCCTGTCCGGCTACACCTCGCCCCGGGCCGAGGTCGACGAGCACACCCGACTGCGCCGCACCTCGCTGTTCATGCACGGCAACCGGGTGGTGCGGGCCGTCGAGGTGGTCGGCAACCTCGGCGACGCGCTGCGCCACGTGGCGATGCAGCCCGAGGTGCGGGCCGTCGAGGAGGAGCTCAACCCGTACCTGGAGGAGGCCCGGCAGCTGGGCGACCCGCAGGCCGCCCGCGCCTTCTTCGCCAAGGCGGCGCTGCCCGCCCGGCACCAGGCGATCGCCAGCTCCTCCGCCTCCGGGCGGCTGCACCGGCACGCCGTGCTCTACCCGGTCCGCCCGGGCCGGGGCGAGGCCGTCGCCGAGCTGCTCTTCGACCACGACAACCTCGCCACCGCCGACCCGACCGGCCCGGTCGCGGCGGCGATCGTCTTCCGGCGCGAGGACACCGTGGTGCGCCTGGTCGACCTGCGCGTCCCGGCCGAGGCCGAACCGGCCGCCGCGCTCGGCGTGGTGGGCGACCAGGAGGCCGCCGAGCTGGCCCGGCTGCTGGACCTCGGCCCGGCCGGCGACCTGCGCACCGTCGACGGCCTCAGCGCGTTCCTCGCCGCCCGCGCCATGAGCCCGGTCACCGACCGCAGCTCGCTGGATGCCTGACGCGTCGTCAACTCCCCTGGAGGAAAGCCATCATGACCACGCAACTACCGCCGATCATCAACATCGAGGACGCCCCGGAGAACCGCCGCCACGGCGCAGAGCTGCGCACCATGCTCACCCCGCCCAGCTGCGGGGCGACCAGCGGCTTCATGGGCCTGGCCATCGTCAAGCCCGGCGAGCGGATCAACGAGCACTACCACCCGTACTCCGAGGAGTTCGTGTTCGTCCTCTCCGGCGACCTGGAGGTGGACCTGGACGGGCAGAGCCGCCCGCTGAAGCCCAACCAGGCCCTGATGATCCCGATCAACATGCGGCACCGCTTCCGCAACGTCGGGTCCACCGAGGCCCGGATGGTCTTCCACTGCGGCCCGCTCGCCCCGCGCCCCGACCTCGGCCACGTCAGCACCGAGGGGACCGCCGCGGCCGGCCCGCCGGAACACGCCAAGGTGGGCTCGTGACACGGCGCGTCGCCGTCACGGGCATCGGTGTGGTCGCGCCCGGAGGGATCGGCATCCCGGCCTTCTGGGACCTCCTGACGGCCGGCCGCACCGCCACCCGGGGCATCACGCTCTTCGACCCGACCGGGTTCCGCTCCCGGATCGCGGCCGAGTGCGACTTCGACCCGGCGGCCCACGGGCTGACCCCCGACGAGGTCCAACGGGCCGACCGCTACGTGCAGTTCGCCATGGTCGCGGCCGCCGAGGCGGTCACCGACGCCGGGCTGGACCTGGCCGCCGAGGACCCGTGGCGGATCGCCGTCTCGCTCGGCACCGCCGTCGGCGGCACCACCCGGCTGGAGCACGACTACGCCCTGGTCAGCGCCACCGGCGCACGCTGGGACGTGGACCACCGGTACGCCGAACCGCAGCTGCACCGGGCCTTCGCGCCCAGCACGCTGGCCTCCGCGGTGGCCGAGCGGGTCGGCGCCCACGGCCCGGTGCAGACCGTCTCCACCGGCTGCACCTCCGGCCTGGACGCGATCGGCTACGGCTTCCAGGCGGTCGAGGAGGGACGCGCCGACATCTGCGTCGCCGGCGCCTCCGACTCCCCGATCTCGCCGATCACCGTCGCGTGCTTCGACGCCATCAAGGCCACCAGCGAGCGCAACGACGACCCGGCGCACGCCTCCCGCCCCTTCGACGCCCACCGGGACGGCTTCGTCCTCGGCGAGGGCGGCGCCGTCCTGGTGCTGGAGGAGTTGGAGCACGCCCGCCGCCGCGGCGCCCGGATCTACGGCGAGGTCGGCGGCTTCGCGACCTTCGGCAACGCCTACCACATGACCGGCCTCACCAAGGAGGGGCTGGAGATGTCCCGGGCGATCGACCACGCGCTCGACCACGCGCGGGTCGACCGCACCGACGTCGACTACGTCAACGCGCACGGCTCGGGCACCAAGCAGAACGACCGGCACGAGACCGCGGCGGTCAAGCGCTCGCTCGGCGACCACGCCTTCGGGACGCCGATGAGCTCGATCAAGTCGATGGTCGGGCACTCGCTCGGCGCGATCGGCGCGATCGAGGTGGTCGCCTGCACCCTGGCGCTGGCCCACGGCGTGGTGCCGCCGACCGCCAACTACGAGACTCCGGACCCGGAGTGCGACCTCGACTACGTGCCGCGCACCGCGCGCGAGCTGCCGCTGAGCCACATCCTCTCGGTCGGCAGCGGATTCGGCGGATTCCAGTCCGCCGTCGTGCTCAACAGAACGGGGTGAGTTCCATGACGTCACGTCAGCAGGGCCGCCGGGCGGTGGTCACCGGCCTCGGCGTGGTGGCGCCGAACGGTGTCGGTGCCGATGCCTTCTGGAAGGCCACCAGGCAGGGCGTGAGCGTCCTCGACCGGATATCCCGTGAGGGCTGCACCGAGCTGCCGCTCAGAATCGCGGGCGAGGTAAGGGAGTTCGACCCGAGTTCGGTGATCGACAGCCGCTACCTGGTGCAGACCGACCGCTTCACGCACTACGCGATGGCCGCCGCCGACCTGGCCGTGGCCGACGCCGGGTTCCGACCCGACCCCGAACAGCCCTTCACGGTCGGCGTGGTGACCGCGGCCGGCTCCGGCGGAGGCGAGTTCGGCCAGCGCGAGCTCCAGCAACTCTGGGGCCAGGGGCCGAGGTTCGTCGGACCGTACCAGTCCATCGCCTGGTTCTACGCGGCCAGCACCGGCCAGATCTCGATCCGCGGCGGCTACAAGGGCCCGTGCGGGGTGGTGGCCAGCGACGAGGCCGGCGGCCTGGACGCCCTCGCCCACGCCGCCCGCTCCGTGGCCCGCGGCACCGACGCCGTGGTGGTCGGCGCCGCCGAGGCCCCGCTCGCGCCGTACTCCATGGTCTGCCAGCTCGGCTATCCCGAACTGAGCCTGGCCGACCGGCCCGAGGCGGCCTACCTGCCGTTCACCGCGCAGGCCTGCGGCTTCGCCCCCGCCGAGGGCGGCGCGATGCTGCTGGTGGAGGACGAGCAGGCGGCCCGCCGGCGCGGCGCCACCGTCCGGGCCCACCTGGCCGGGCACGGCGCCACCTTCACCGGCGCCTCCCGCTGGGAGGAGTCCCGGGAGGGCCTGGCCGCCGCGATCCGGATCGCACTGGACGAGGCCCGGACCGCGCCCGAGGAGATCGACGTGGTCTTCGCGGACGCGCTCGGTGTCCCCGCCGCCGACCGGGCCGAGGCCCTGGCCCTGGCCGACGCACTCGGCCCGGCCGCCGAACGGGTCCCGGTCACCGCCCCCAAGTCCGGCACCGGACGCGCCTATTGCGGCGCCCCGATGCTGGACGTGACGGCCGCCGTGCTGGCCATGGAGGACGGCGTGCTGCCGCCCACCCCCAACGTCACCGAGGTCTGCCACGACCTCGCCCTGGTGACCGGCCGCGCCCGCCCGGCCGAGCTGCGCACCGCGCTGGTGCTCAGCCGCGGGCTGATGGGCTCCAACTCCGCGCTGGTGCTCCGGCGCGGCGAGCGGTCCTGACCCCCCGATTTCCGCTGCCTCTTCGAAGGGAATCCCGTGAGCAACACCCTCAGCTATTCGGACCTGGCCGACCTGCTCCAGGCCCGGGCCGGCGTCACCGTCGACCCGGGCGACCTGGAGCAGCCGAGCGCCCAGTTCGACGACTTCGGCGTCGACTCGCTCGGACTGCTCGGCGTCGTCGGCGAGTTGGAGAACCGGCACGACCTCAAGGTCACCCCCGGCGCCGAGTCCGCCAAGACCCCGCACGAGTTCCTGGAGCTGGTCAACAGCTCCCTGGCCACGAAGGCTGGTGCCTGAGATGCCCGGACACACCGACAACGAGATCGTCATCAACGCCCCGCTCGACCTGGTCTGGGAGATGACCAACGACCTGGAGAACTGGCCGGAGCTGTTCAGCGAGTACGCCTCGGTCGAGGTGCTGGAGCGCGACGGCGACCGGGTGCAGTTCCGGCTCACCATGCACCCGGACGAGAACGGCAAGGTGTGGAGCTGGGTCTCCGAGCGCACCACCGACCGCTCCTCGCTGGCGGTCGCGGCCCGCCGGGTCGAGCCCGGCCCGTTCGAGTTCATGGAGATCCGCTGGGAGTACGCGGAGGTCCCGGCCGGCACCAGGATGCGCTGGATCCAGGACTTCTCGATGAAGCCCACCGCCCCCGTGGACGACGACGGGATGGTCAACCACATCAACAAGAACTCCCGGATCCAGCTGCAGCTGATCCGCGAGAAGGTCGAGAAGCGGGCGGCCGAACAGTGACCGGAACCCACCGCGCCCTGATCGTCGCCCGGATGAAGCCCGAGACGGCCCCGGACATCGCCGAGGTGTTCGCCGACTCCGACCGGGGCGAACTGCCGCACCTGATCGGCGTCACCGGCCGCAGCCTGTTCCAGTTCGGCGACGTCTACCTGCACCTGATCGAGGCCGACCGCCCGCCGGGCCCGGCCGTCGCCAAGGTCCTCGGCCACCCGGAGTTCCGGACCGTCAGCGACCGCCTGACCGCCTACGTCCAGGCCTACGACCCGGCCACCTGGCGCGAGCCGAAGGACGCCATGGCGCGCGAGTTCTACCGCTGGGACCGCTGACCGCCCGCCGCGGTCCGCAGTCCCGTCTGGGCCCGCCCCCGGCCGTGCGCCGGGGGCGGGCCCATGTGCGCGTCCAGGGGCCGACACGCCCCTCTACCATCCGGCGGCGGCGCAGCCCGGTCGCACCACCGGGAGCGGGCGCGGGTTTCACCCGGATCGCCGGGGCAGTCGGGTGAACACGCCCGGGACACCACCCGAAGGGCGCACAGTCCGTACCGACGCCGCCACGCTCCGGTGGCAGGCGGCCGCAGCCTGGTTGACGGTGGATCAGGCGCCACTTCCCGCGAGTCCCCTTGACCGGCACCGTGCCGGCGGTCGCGGTCCGCGCGCCGGAAGGATCACCCTCATGCGTTCTGCACGCACGCTGCTCGCCGGAGCGGCCGTCGCCGCCGCCCTCACCGTCGGCACTCCGCTGGCCTTCGCCGACGGCACCTCCTCCGACCAGGGCAAGAACCTCACCTGGCAGGAGAAGTCGTCCGACCACGGCTCGGACAACTCGAAGGGCTACGACGACAAGAAGTCCGGCGGCTCCGACGAGCACAAGGGCAACGACGACCACAAGGGCTCGGGCGAGCACAAGGGCAACGACGACCACAAGGGGAACGACGACCACGGCAAGGGCTCCGACGGCCGCGAGGACGAGCACGGCTCCCCGCACGGCGGCGTGCACACCGGTGGCGGCGGCCTGGCCCTGTCCGGCGGCGGCCTCGCCTCCGGCGCGGTGCTGCTGCTCGGCGGCCTGGGCGCGGGCGCGTACGCGCTGCGCCGCGGCCGCCGCACGACCGGCGCCGTCGCCTGACCCCAGCCGCTGAATGCCGCCTCTGGGCGTCTCCCCGGCCACCGGGTGGGGCGCACGGGGGCGGCGGGCCGTTGCGGAACAGGCACCTGACGTAGAGCACTTCCAGCGGAGGACAGGATGACAGGCGGTCCCGGCACCGGAATGCCCCGGCTGCTGCGCGGCGGAATGGGCGCGGCGGCGGTCGGTCTGCTGCTGATCTACAACTCGGTGGACACCGGAGCCCGCCAGGGGCAGACGGTCGGTCAGGCCGCTCCCCCGGCGGCCTTCGCCCCCGCCGTCCCGGGGGCGGCGACCGCCCCCGCGAGCCCGGCCGCCGCCGCCCCCGGCGCCCCGGCGCTCAAGCGCGCCAAGCCGACCCGGCTGCGCATCCCGCAGATCGCGGTGGACGCGCCGTTCACCGAACTCACCCTCAACCCGGCCGGACAGCTCAACGCGCCGCCGCCGGACGACAAGAACCTGGTCGGCTGGTACCGGGACGGCGTCACCCCGGGCGAGCGCGGCAGCGCCGTCGTCGCCGGGCACGTGGACACCACCAAGGGCCCCGCGGTGTTCCTGCTGCTCAGCATGCTGCTGCCCGGCAACAAGATCGAGGTCAGCCGGGCGGACGGCACCGTCGCGGTCTTCTCGGTCGACTCGGTGGAGACCTTCGCCAAGGACGCCTTCCCGGACCAGAAGGTCTACGGCAAGACCCCGGACGCCCAGCTGCGCGTGATCACCTGCGGCGGCGCGTACGACAAGAAGAAGCGCGACTACCTCGACAACGTGGTGGTCTTCGCCCACCTGGAGTCCTCGCACCGGGCCTGACCACCCGCGCAGGCCCGACCGACGACGCCGACGGCCGCTGCTCCCCCGCCTCGGGGGTGCAGCGGCCGTCGGCTGTGACCGGGCCTCCGGACTCAGCCGCGGACGGCGGCCTCGAAGGCGTGCAGGTACGGGTTGACCGGGCGCACCTCGGCGACGTCCAGGCCGGCCTCCTGCATCAGCCGGATCATGCTCTCCTCGGAGTGCTTGGCGCCGCCCACGTTGAGCATCAGCATCAGGTCCATCGCGGTGGTGAAGCGCATCGACGGGCTGTTGTCGACCAGGTTCTCCACCACCACGACCCGGGCGCCCGGACGCGCCACGGCGACCACGTTGGCCAGGGTGCGGCGGGTGCTGTCGTCGTCCCACTCCAGGATGTTCTTGATGATGTAGAGGTCGGCGCGCACCGGGATGTCCACCCGGCAGTCGCCCGGCACCAGGCGGGCGCGGGCGGAGAAGGCGCCGCCGTCCTGCAGCCGGGAGTCGGCGCCGGCCACGACCTTCGGCAGGTCGAGCAGGGTGCCGTGCAGGGCCGGGTGCTTCTCCAGCAGGCTGGCCAGCACGTGGCCCTGGCCGCCGCCGATGTCGGCCACCGAGTCGATGCCGGTGAGGTCCAGGTAGTCGGCGAAGTCCTCGGCGGACTGCCGGCTGGAGGTGGTCATCGCCTTGTCGAAGACCTTCGCCGAGTCGCCGGCGTCGCTGTGCAGGTAGTCGAAGAACTCCTTGCCGAACAGCTCGGGGAAGACGTTGCGCCCGGAGCGCACCGCCTCGTCCAGCTTCGGCCAGGCCTCCCAGGTCCACGGCTCGGTGCACCAGAGGGCGATGTGGCGCAGCGAGTTGGGGGCGTCCTCGCGCAGCAGCAGGGACATCTCGGTGTGCTCGAAGCGGTCGTCGCCGGTCTCGGCGAAGAGCCCGTAGCAGGTGAGCGCGCGCAGCAGGCGGCGCAGCTGGCGGGGTTCGGTGTTCAGCCGGGCGGCCAGTTCGGTGACGTCGGCCGGGGTGTCGTCGAGCACGTCGGCGACGCCGAGCCGGGCGGCGGCCCGGACGGCGGCGGCGCAGGCGGCGCCGAAGACGAGTTCGCGCAGGCGCATCGCGGGCTGGGCGGTGGGGTTGGCGGGTGCGGTGGTCATGGGCGGTCCTTCTCGATCGGGGACGGTCAGCAACGGCCGGTCAGCAACGGCCGGAGGGCTCGGAGAGCGCGCAGGTGTTGCGGGTGAAGGTGTTGCCGGCGCCGGTGTCGCGGTCGGCGAGGTCGGCCGGGCCGTTGCCGCTGAGGCGGTTGTCGGCGATGGTCGCCCGGGTGTTGGGGATGCCGACGACGCTCTTGAACAGCACGATGCCGCCGGAGAAGTCCGAGGCTCCGACGTTGTCGCGGACCTCGTTGTCGGTCACCCGGGTGTCCTCGGTGCCGGTGAGCACGATGCCGGCGCCCTGGATGGCGCCCAGGCGCGGGTTGGCCGGGCAGAACTTGTTGTTGGCGACCACCCGGTTGTGCTTGACGTCGAGGTCCCCGGCGCGGGGCACGCCCTCGTCGCCGACCACGAAGACGCCGCTGCAGTTGCCGCTGATCCGGTTGCCCTCGACGGTCAGCACGCGCAGCCGGCGCACGGTGACGCCGACCCGGTTCCCGGTCAGTTCGTTGCCCTCGACGACGGTGCCCCCGGTGTCGGGCGCGCCGCCCTCGCGGTAGGCGTAGTTGGCGAGGAAGACGCCGGACTGGCCGTTGTCGACCGAGCGGTTGCCGAGGATGGCGGCCTTGGTCGACATCTCCTGGCTGATGCCCTGCTGGGCGTTGTCGTGGACGTAGGTGGCCCGGACGGTCAGGCCGGTGGTGCCGCTGGCGTCGATGCCGTTCTTGCGGAAGCCGGTGACGGCCAGGGTCTCGATCGTGACGTCGGGCACCGGGGCCGCCTCGGTGCCGGCCACGCAGACGCCGTGCCCGGCGGTGGCGCAGGCGTTCTCGGTGCCGTCCCCGGGGGTGATCACGCTGGCCGGGCCGGCGCCGCGCAGGGTGAGGCCGGGGGTGGTGATGCGGACACTGCCGCGGTAGGTGCCGGGGAGGAGCTGGACGGTGTCGCCGGGGGCTGCGGCGTCGATGGCCTGCTGGATCGATCCTCCCGGCTCGACGAGGTGCACGGTGCCACCGGCGGCGTGTGCCGCGGGGGCGGCGGCCAGGGTGGCGAGGACGGTGGTCAGTGCGGTGGCGGCGGCGGTGGCCGCGGCGAGGTGGTGGACCCGACGCGTGGGCATGAGTGGTGACCTGTCTTTCGGCGCGTGTCTCGGCGCGCGCGGTGCGGCGGTGGGGCGACGGGACGGTCCGCCCCGGCGTGTTCGAGTGGTGACGGTCGGTGAGTACGGCCGAGTCGACGGTACGGGCGCCCCGGGGGGCCCGCCACCAGGGCTGGGCTGCCGGACTGACGGGGCGTCGGCCACCGGTGGGACGCCCCGGCGTGGCGCACGCACCCGCCGGGCGGCCGGGCCCGCGCACCGCGGCCGCCCGCGCCCGTGACATGCTCGGGGGCATGAGCACCGCACCCGTTCCGTCCGCCGCCGCCCGCCGCAACCCGATCGGCGCCCACGTCCCGGTGGCCGGTCGCGGCCTGGCGGGCACGGGACTGGCGTACGCGCACAAGGTGGGCGCCGAGACGGTGCAGGTGTTCGTGGCCAACCCGCGCGGCTGGGCCACCCCCGCGGGCAATCCGGCGCAGGACGAGGAGTTCCGCGCCTCCTGCGCCGAGCAGGGCGTCCCGGCCTGGGTGCACGCCCCGTACCTGATCAACTTCGGCTCGGACAACCCGGCCACCCGGGAGCGCTCGGCCGACTCGTTGCGGCACTCGCTGCACCGCGGCCACGCGATCGGCGCGCTCGGCGTCGTGCTGCACACCGGTTCGGCTGTCGGTACGGCGCCCGGCGGCGGCTCGCGCCGGGCCGAGGCGATGGCGCAGGTGCGCGCCGACGTCCGGCCGCTGCTGGACGAGCTGGACGCGCTCGGCGACGACGCCCCCTGGCTGCTGCTGGAGCCGACCGCCGGGCAGGGCAGCTCGCTCTGCTCCCGGCTGGAGCAGCTGGCCGAGTACATGGAGGCGTTGGACGGCCACCCCAAGGTGGGCGTCTGCCTGGACACCTGCCACGCCTTCGCCGCCGGGCACGACCTGGCCGTCCCCGGCGGGGTGACGGCCGCACTGGACGCCCTGGCCTCGGCCGCCGGCCCCGGCCGGCTGCGGCTGATCCACGCCAACGACTCGGAGGACGTGGTCGGCGCCCGCAAGGACCGGCACGCCAACATCGGCGCCGGGATGATCGGCGCGGAGCCGTTCCGGGAGCTGTTCGAGCACCCGGAGACGGCCGGGGTGCCGCTGCTGGTGGAGACCCCGGACCGCAAGCACGGCGGGGACGGCACCGGGCACGCGATGGACATCGCGGTGCTGCGGGAGCTGCGCGAGCGGGCGGCCGTGCCGGTGGCGTAGGTCCTGTCCGGCCGGCCGGGCGGCCCGGCCGGTCGCGGCGGCAGCGGTGAGCCCGGGAACCGCCGTGGCGGTCCCCGGGCTCACCGGTCGATCAGGCGATCACGCGATTCAGCCGCTGATGCAGTCGTCCTCGGTGCCCGCGTGGATGTTGGTCCAGCTGGCGTGCGGGCCGAACAGGCCGACACCGGCCGAACCCGACTCCAGGCTCTGCGAGGTCGACGAGTGCGACGCGTTGAAGGCCATCGCCGGCGCCGGCGCGGCGAGGGCGGCGGCACCCGCCACGGCGGCGATCACGGCGAACTTGCGGATGTTTCCACGAAGCGACATCAGATGTCCTCTGGTCCGATTGGTCCGATTCTGGTCCTCAACCCGCCTCCGGAACGGCCGGTACGGCCGCCGGGCAGGCCGGGCGACGCCCCACCGGGAGGCGCGGGGGCAACGTTTGCACACGAATTCGCGGCCGCCGTGCGCGCCGCAACCGCGCTGCGGCATCCGGGTGACACATCTCCCCCGACCGGACGAAGCCGGTCGTACGCGCGCATAAGCGGTCGAACAGCCGCTCGGGGCGGGTCGGACGAGTGCCCGTCCAACCGGGCCCAGACCGGAAATCTTGCGGTGATCGGCCGGGCCGGATGAACAAATCCCGTCGATTTGGTACAAGGTGCCGCCCGGTCCGAGCATGAACGGTAGCTCCACCGAGCGCGAGCAGGACCACGAAAGGCGCACCACCCTCATGCAGAGCAGCCCGGCCGCAACCCGGCAGGCGACCCGACCGAGCGCCCCGACCGATCCGGTCGACCAGGCCCCGGTCACCCCCGAGCCCCCGAAGAACGGCCGCCGCTTCGGGCTGCCGACCGCCACCGCCCTGGTGATGGGCAACATCATCGGCGGCGGCATCTTCATGATCCCGGCCGCCGTGGCGCCGTTCGGGACGGTCAGCCTGCTCGCCTTCGTGGTGCTCACGGTGGGCGCGATCGCCCTGGCCCTGGTCTTCGGCCAGCTCGCACGCCGCAACCCGCGCACCGGCGGCCCGTACGTCTACGCCCGCGAGGCCTTCGGCGACTTCGCCGGCTTCCTGTCGGCCTGGTCGTACTGGATCACCACCTGGGTCAGCAACGCCGCGCTCGCGGTGGCCGCGGTCGGCTACCTGGGTGTGCTGGTGCCCCTGCACCACAGCATCCCGCTGGAGATCACCGCCGCGCTGGCCTTCCAGTGGCTGCCCGCGCTGGCCAACCTGGCCGGCACCCGCTTCGTCGGGGCGGTCCAACTCGTCTCCACCGTCCTGAAGTTCATCCCGCTGCTGCTGGTCTCGGTGGGCGGGCTGTTCTTCTTCGACCCGAAGAACCTCGGGCCCTTCGACGCCAGCGGCCAGGGCTGGATGGGCGGCATGACGGCCGCCGCCGCGATCCTGCTGTTCAGCTACCTGGGCGTGGAGTCGGCCGCGATGAGCGCCGGGCAGGTCCGCGACCCGGAGCGCAACGTCGGCCGGGCCAGCGTGCTCGGCACCAGCGGCGCGGCCGTGGTCTACCTGCTGGGCACGCTCGCCGTGTTCGGCACCGTCGCGCACCCGCAGCTGATCAGCTCCAGCGCACCCTTCTCCGACGCCATGAACGGCATGTTCGGCGGCACCTGGGGCGGCACGGTGATCGCCGTCGCCGCGCTGATCTCGATGACCGGCGCACTCAACGGCTGGACCCTGCTCGCCGCCCAGGCCCCGTACGCGGCCGCCAAGGACGGCCTGTTCCCGGCCGCCTTCGGCAAGGAGAAGCGCGGCGTGCCGACCTTCGGCGTGATCGTCAGCGTCGCCCTCGCCTCGCTGCTGACCATCGCCAACTTCGCCAGCGGCGCCAAGGGCGCGTTCGACATGCTGGTGCTGGTCACCACCTTCACCGCGGTCGTGCCCTACCTGCTCTCCACCGCCGCCCAGCTGTACTGGCTGGTCCGCGGCTCCACCGACAAGGTCAACGGCGCCCACCTGGTGCGCGACGCCGTCCTCGGCCTCGGCGCCTTCGCCTTCTCGATCTGGCTGCTGGCCGGGGCCGGGTACGCGGCCGTCTACCAGGGCGTGCTGTTCCTGTTCGCCGGCATCCTGGTCTACGTCTGGCTGGCCGGCCGTCGCAAGACCGCCGAATCGGCGTGACCGCTCGGCTCCTGCCTTCCCCATAGCTCGTGAGAACGCCCCCGGGCGGTCGGTGGAACCGACCGCCCGGGGGCGTTCCACATGCCCTGATCAGCGCCTGGGGCGCCGGACCGCGATCAGGGTGCCGCCGAGGACCAGGAGCAGCACGGTGATCAGCAGCGCCGGCTGCGACCCGCCACTGCCCGTGGGCGGCAGCGGGGGCTTCGGCGACGGACTCGGGCTCGGGCTCGGGCTCGGGCTCGGCGTCGACTGCACCTCCGTGGTGGTCGAGCAGTTGCCGCCGCTCACCGCCCGCCGGGCACCGCTGCCGCCGGGGCAGTTGGAGCCGTCGGCGGTGAGCCGGTTGACCAGCGTCCGGCCGCCCGCGTCCGACCTGACGGTGACGGTGTAGCTGAGGGTCTCCGTGGCACCCGGCCGGATGTCCAGCGTCCAGGTGAGCCTCGGCGCGGAGTAGGCCGTCCGCCCGGTGCCGGCGTGGGCGTTGCCGCCGTAGACCGCGCCGTCCAGGACTCCGGTGAGGTCGTCGGTGACGACGGCCCCGAGGTAGGTGCCGCTGGCCCGGTTGGTGGCGGTGACGGTGTAGGTGACGGTGTCACCGGCCTTGGGGTTCGCCGGGGTGGCCTGCTTGGTCAGGAGCAGGTCGTGCTGCACGGTGATCGGCTCGGTCGGCGTCGCGACCGCCGTGTGCGTCGGCGTGACCGGGTCCGGCCCGCCGGTGACGGTGACCGTGTTGGTCGGCGTCACCGTGGCGTTCGGGTCCAGCGTCCCGGAGAGCGTCCAGGCCACCGTGGCACCGACCGGGATGTCGACGGCCGGGCAGGTCGCGACGCCGTCCGCGATCGGACACGGCGTGCCGTCGGCGTCGGCCGCCATCGAGGCGTTGTTCACCCCGCTGGGCACCTGGTCGGTGACCACCACGTTCCGCGCCAGCGAGGGCCCGTCGTTGGTCACGGTGACCTGCCACTGGATCCGCTGCCCGGCGACCACCGGCGAGGTCAGCAGCACCTTGGCGACGGTCAGCCGTGCCTGCGCCGAGGGCGAGTTGGACGGGGAGGCGACGGCGGTGTGGGTCGGGGTGACCGGATCCGGCCCGCCCGTCACCGTCGCCGTGTTCGTCGGTGTGACGGTCGCACTGGGGTCCAGTGTGCCCGTCAGCGTCCAGGTCCGGGTCGAGCCGACCGGGATCTCCACCGCCGGGCAGGTCGCCGTACCGTTGGCGATCGGACACGACGTGCCGTCCTGCGCCGTCATCCTGGCGTTGCCGACCCCGCCCGGCACCCGGTCCGTCACCACGACGCCACGCGCCGTGGAGGGACCGTTGTTCGTCACGGTCACCCGCCACTCGATCGGCCCGCCGGCCACCACCGGGTCGGTGACCAACACCTTGGCGACCGTCAGACTCGCCTGCGGCGAGGGCGAGTTGGACGGGGACGCGACCGCCGTGTGCGTCGGCGTCGCCGGATCCGGCCCGCCCGTCACCACCGCCGAGTTGGTGGGCGTCGCGGTGGCGGCGGCGTCCAGCGTGCCGGTGAGCGTCCAGGTCCGGGTCGAACCGACCGGGATGGCGACGGCCGGGCAGGTCGCCGTGCCGTTCGCGATCGGACACGAGGTGCCGTCGTCGGCCGCCATCGAGGCGTTCGCGACCCCGGCCGGGACCTGGTCGCTCACCACCACGTCGCGCGCCGTGGCCGGGCCTTGGTTGGTGACGGCGACCTGCCACTGGATCTGCCGCCCTGGCACCACCGGGTCGGTCAGCAGCACCTTGGAGACGCTCAGCCGCGCCTGCGGGGAGGGCGAGCCGGACGGGGACGCGACGGCCGTGTGGGTCGGCGTCGCCGGATCCGGCCCGCCCGTCACCGTCACCGTGTTGGTGGGCGTCGTGGTGGCATTGGGGTCCAGCGTGCCGGTCAGCGTCCAGGTGAGCGTGTCACCGGGCGCGATCTCGACCGCCGGGCAGGTCGCCGTGCCGTTCGCGATCGGGCACGGCGTGCCGTCCTGCGCCGCCATCGACGCATTGGTCACACCCGCCGGAACCTGGTCCGCCACGACCACGTTCCGGGCCCTCGACGGACCGTTGTTCGTCACACTCACTCGCCACTGGATCTGCTGCCCGGGGACGACCGGGTTGGTCACCAACACCTTCGACACCGACAGATTCGCCTGCGGAGACGGCGAATTGGACGGGCTCGCGACCGCCGTGTGCGTCGGCGTCGCCGGATCCGGCCCGCCGGTCACCGTCACCGTGTTCGTCGGCGTCGTGGTGGCATTGGGGTCGAGCGTGCCGGTCAGCGTCCAGGTGAGCGTGTCACCGGGCGCGATCTCGACCGCCGGGCACGTCGCCGTACCGTTCGCGATCGCGCAGGGGGTGCCGTCCTGCGCCGCCATCGACGCATTGGTCACGCCCGCCGGCACCTGGTCCGCCACGACCACGTTCCGAGCCCTCGACGGACCGTTGTTCGTCACACTCACCCGCCACTGGACCTGCTCCCCCGGCACCACCGGGTTGGTCACCAACACCTTCGACACCGACAGGTTCGCCTGCGGTGAGGGCGAGTTGGACGGGGACGCGACCGCCGTGTGCGTCGGCGTCGCCGGATCCGGCCCACCCGTCACCGTCACCGTGTTGGTGGGCGTCGTGGTGGCGCTGGGGTCCAGCGTGCCGGTCAGCGTCCAGGTGAGCGTGTCACCGGGCGCGATCTCCACGGCCGGGCAGGTCGCCGTACCGTTCGCGATCGGACACGACGTGCCGTCCTGCGCCGCCATCGACGCGCTGCTCACGCCCGCCGGCACCTGGTCCGCCACGACCACGTTCCGAGCCCTCGACGGACCGTTGTTCGTCACACTCACCCGCCACTGGACCTGCTCCCCCGGCACCACCGGGTTGGTCACCAACACCTTCGACACCGACAGGTTCGCCTGCGGTGAGGGCGAGTTGGACGGGCTCGCGACCGCCGTGTGCGTCGGCGTCGCCGGATCCGGACCACCCGTCACCGTCACCGTGTTCGTCGGCGTGACGGTCGCATTGGCGTCCAGCGTCCCGCTCAGCGTGTAGGAGGCCAGCTGCCCGACCTCCAGCTCGATCGCCGGGCAGGTCGCGACGCCGTTGCCGATCGGGCAGGTGGCGCCGCTCTCGTCCGAGGTCATCATCGCGCCGGACACCCCGGCCGGGATCCGGTCCGTGACCACGACGTTCCGGGCCCGCGAAGGCCCGTTGTTCATCACCGTCACCCGCCACTCGATCTGCTCCCCCGGCACCACCGGGTCGGTCACCAACACCTTGGCGACCGTCAGATTCGCCTGCGGTGAGGGAGAGTTGGACGGCGAGGCGACGGCGGTGTGGGTCGGCGTCGCCGGATCCGGCCCGCCCGTCACCACCGCCGAGTTAACCGGGGTGACGGTCGCGTCCTGGGCCAGGGTGCCCGAGAGCGTGTAGGTGACGGTCCCGCCGACCGGGATCTCGACCGCCGGGCAGGTCGCCGTCCCGCCGCTGATCCGACAGGCCGCACGAGTGTCGTCCGGGGAGAGCGATGCGCCGACGACCCCGTCCGGGATGCGGTCGCTGACCACGACGTTCCGGGCCCGGCTCGGCCCGTTGTTGGTGACGCTGATCCGCCAGGCGATCGGCTGCCCGGGCACCACCGGGTCGGTCACCAGCGCCTTCGACACGGTCAGCCGCGCCTGCGGCACGACCGTCTCGCTGGCCTGCGCGGTCGCCGTGTGGGCGGTCGCGGTCGGGTCGGGCCCGCCGGTGACGACGGCCACGTTGACCGGCGTGCTGGTCGCCGCCTGGTCGAGCGTCCCCGTCACGGTGTAGGAGACGGTCGCGCCGGCCGGGAGCTCCACGGCCGGGCAGGTCGCCGTACCGTTCGCGATCGGACAGGCCGTCCCGTCGGCGTCCGAGGTCATGCTCGGGCCGTCCACCATGGCCGGGACGGTGTCGGTGACCACCACGTTCCGGGCCCGGGACGGCCCGTTGTTGGTCACCGTCACCCGCCACTGGATCTGCTGACCCGGCACCACCGGGTTGGTCAGCAGCACCTTGGCGATGCTCAGATTCGCCTGCGGTGAGGGCGAGTTGCTGGGTGAGGCCACCGCCGTGTGCGCCGTCGCACTCGGATCGGGACCACCCGTCACCACCGCTGTGTTCGTCGGCGTGCTGGTCGCGTCCGGGGCCAGCGTCCCCGTCAGCGTGTACGACGCCGTCTGCCCGACCTCCAGCTCGATCGCCGGGCAGACGGCGGTACCGTTGGTGACCGGGCAGCGGGACGCGTCGGCGTCCGCCTGGAGGACGGCGTTGTCGACCCCCTCCGGAATGCGGTCCGTGAGGACGACGTTGCGGGCCCGGGAGGGGCCGCTGTTGGTCACCGTCACCCGCCACTGGATCCGCTCCCCCGGGACGACCGGGTCCGTCAGCAGAGCCTTGGCGATGGTCAGGTTCGCCTGCGGTGAGGGCGAGTTGGACGGACTCGCGACCGCCGTGTGGGTCGGGGTGGCCGGGTCCGGCCCGCCCGTCACCAGCGCCGTGTTCGTCGGCGTGGAGGTCGCGTCCTGCACGAGCGTGCCGGTCAGCGTGTAGGACTGGCTCTGGCCGACCGCGAGTTCGATCGCCGGGCAGACGGCCGTCCCGTTCGCGACCGGGCAGACGGTGCCGTCGGCAGCGGTCATGCTCGCACCTCCGACGCCGTCCGGGACACGGTCGGTGACCACCACGTCGCGGGCCCGGGACGGCCCGTTGTTGGTCACCGTCACCCGCCACTGGATCTGCTGCCCGGGGACCACCGGATCGGTGAGCAGCACCTTGGAGACGGTGAGACTTGCCTGCGGCGAGGGCGAGTTGGACGGCGAGGCGACGGCGGTGTGCGTCGGAGTGGCCGGGTCAGGCCCACCGGTGACCGTCACCGTGTTGGTCGGCGTGGCCGTGGCGTCGGCGGCGAGCGTGCCGGACAGCGTCCAGGTCAACGTCTGTCCCGCCGGGATCTCCACCGCCGGACACGTCGCCGTCCCGCTGGCAATCGGACAGGCCGTACCGTCCTGCGCGGTCATCGACGGGCCGGTCACGCCCGCCGGGACGGTGTCGGTGACCACCACGTCGCGGGCCCGGGACGGCCCGTTGTTGGTCACGCTGACCTGCCACTGGATCTGCTGCCCGGGGACGACCGGGTTGGTCAGCAGCACCTTCGACACCGACAGATTCGCCTGCGGCGACGGCGAGTTCGACGGCGAAGCGACGGCGGTGTGTGTGGAGGTCGTCGGGTCCGGACCACCGGTGACCGTCGCCGTGTTCGTCGGCGTCACCGTGGCATCGGAAGCGAGCGTGCCGGACAGCGTCCAGGTCAACGTCTGCCCCACCGGGATCTCCACCGCCGGACACGTCGCCGTCCCGTTGCTGATCGGACAGGCCGTACCGTCCTGCGCGGTCATCGACGCGCCGGTCACACCCGCCGGCACCTGATCCGCCACCACCACGTTCCGCGCCTGCGACGGACCGTTGTTGGTGACACTCACCCGCCACTGGACCTGCTGACCGGGCACCACCGGATTGGTCAACAGCACCTTGGAGACGGTCAGATTTGCCTGCGGAGACGGCGAGTTCGACGGGGACGCAACCGCCGTGTGCGTGGAGGTCGTCGGATCCGGACCACCGGTGACAGTCACCGTGTTCGTCGGCGTGACCGTCGCATCCGAGGCCAGCGTGCCGGACAACGTCCACGTCAGCGTCTGCCCCACCGGAATCTCGACGGCCGGGCAGGTCGCGGTGCCGTTGGCGATCGGACAGGGGGTGTTGTCGGCGTCGGACTTCATGCTCGCACCCGAGACACCCGTCGGCACCTGGTCCGTCACCACGACGTTCCGTGCCTGGGAAGGACCATTGTTGGTGACACTCACCCGCCACTGGATCTGCTGCCCGGGGACCACCGGGTTGGTCACCAGCGACTTCGACACCGACAGATTCGCTTGCGGCGACGGCGAGTTCGACGGCGAAGCAACGGCAGTGTGCGTGGAGGCCGTCGGGTCAGGACCGCCGGTGACCGTCGCCGTGTTCGTCGGCGTCGACGTGGCATCGGAAGCGAGCGTGCCCGTCAACGTCCAGGTCAGCGTCTGCCCCACCGGGATCTCCACCGCCGGACACGTCGCCGTCCCACTGCTGATCGGACAGGCCGTACCGTCCTGCGCGGTCATCGACGCATTGCTCACACCCGTCGGCACCTGGTCCGTCACCACGACGTTCCGTGCCCGGGAAGGACCGTTGTTCGTCACGCTGACCCGCCACTGGATCTGCTGCCCAGGCACCACCGGGTCAGTCAGCAACACCTTCGACACCGACAGATTCGCCTGCGGCGACGGCGAGTTCGACGGCGAGGCAACGGCAGTGTGCGTGGAAGCCGTCGGATCCGGACCACCCGTCACCGTCACCGTGTTCGTCGGCGTCACCGTCGCATCCGAAGCCAGCGTGCCGGACAACGTCCACGTCAGCGTCTGCCCCACTGCGATCTCCACCGCCGGACACGTCGCCGTCCCGCTGGCGATCGGGCAGACCGTACCGTCCGAAGCCGTCATCGACGCGTTGGTCACACCCGCCGGCACCTGGTCCGTCACCACGACGTTCCGCGCCTGCGACGGACCGTTGTTGGTGACACTGACCTGCCACTGGATCTGCTGACCCGGCACGACGGGGTTCGTCGTCAGGGACTTCGCAACGGTCAGGTTTGCCTGCGGTGAGGGCGAGTTGCTGGGTGAGGCCACCGCCGTGTGCGTCGGAGTCGCCGGATCCGGACCGCCCGTCACCGTCACCGTGTTCGTCGGCGTCGCCGTCGCATCGGAAGCGAGCGTGCCGGAGAGCGTCCACGTCATGGTCTGGCCCGCCGGAATCTCCACCGCCGGGCAGGTCGCCGTACCGCTGGCAATCGGGCAGGGGGAGCCGTCCGATCCGGTCATGGTCGCATTGCCGACCCCAGTCGGCACCTGGTCCGTCACGACGACGTCGCGCGCCCGGGACGGGCCGTTGTTGGTGACGGTCACCTGCCACTGGATCTGCTGCCCGGGCACCACCGGATTGGTCACCAGCGACTTTGACACCGTCAGATTCGCTTGCGGCGACGGTGAGTTGGACGGCGAAGCCACGGCCGTGTGGGTGGACGCCGTCGGGTCCGGACCACCGGTGACCGTCGCCGTGTTCGTCGGCGCGACGGTCGCGTCGGAGGCGAGCGTGCCGGTCAGCGTCCAGGTCAACGTCTGCCCCACCGGAATCTCCACCGCCGGACACGTCGCCGTCCCACTGGCGATCGGACAGGCCATCCCGTCGGCGTCGGCCCGCATCGAGGCGTCGTTCACGTTCGCCGGGACCTGGTCGGTGACGACGACGTTCCGGGCCAGCGAAGGACCGTTGTTGGTGACACTCACCCGCCACTGGACCTGCTGACCGGGCACCACCGGATTGGTCAGCAACACCTTGGAGACAGTCAGATTGGCCTGCGGCGACGGCGAGTTGGACGGGGACGCCACCGCCGTGTGCGTGGACGCCGTCGGATCAGGACCACCCGTCACCGTCACCGTGTTCGTCGGCGTCGCCGTCGCATCGGAAGCGAGCGTGCCGGAGAGCGTCCACGTCATGGTCTGCCCCACCGGGATCTCCACGGCCGGACAGGTCGCCGTCCCGCTGGTGATCGGACACGAGGAGCCGTCCGATCCCGTCATCGTCGCATTGCCGACGCCCGCCGGGACCTGGTCGGTGACGACGACGTTCCGGGCTTGCGACGGACCGTTGTTGGTGACGCTGACCTGCCACTGGATCTGCTGCCCAGGCACCACCGGGTTGGTCAGCAGCACCTTGGAGACGGTCAGATTGGCCTGCGGCGAGGGCGAGTTGGACGGGGACGCCACCGCCGTGTGAGTGGACGCCGTCGGGTCAGGACCGCCGGTGACGGTCGCCGTGTTCGTCGGCGTGACGGTGGCGTCGGAGGCGAGCGTGCCGGAGAGCGTCCACGTCATGGTCTGGCCCGCCGGAATCTCCACCACCGGGCACGTCGCCACGCCGTTGCCGATCGGACAGGTGGAACCGTCCGACCCGGTCATCGTCGCATTGCCGACGCCCGCCGGCACCTGGTCCGTGACCACGACGTTCCGCGCCCGCGAAGGCCCGTTGTTCGTCACGCTGACCCGCCACTGGATCCGCTGTCCCGGCACCACCGGGTCGGTGAGCAGCACCTTGGAG
The DNA here is from genome assembly GCF_040303245.1 of Kitasatospora sp. NPDC096077. NCBI lineage: Bacteria > Bacillati > Actinomycetota > Actinomycetes > Kitasatosporales > Streptomycetaceae > Kitasatospora > Kitasatospora sp. NPDC096077. Next base: position 88,711 of record NZ_JBEOSV010000008.1, read on the forward strand.
ACGGTCAGATTGGCCTGCGGGGAGGGCGAGGCGGTCGGTGAGGCGACGGCGGTGTGTGTCGGGGTGGCCGGGTCGGGGCCGCCGGTGACGGTGGCGGTGTTGGTCGGCGTCGTCGTCGCGTCGGGAGCCAGGGTGCCGGTCAGCGTCCAGGTCGACGTCTGGCCCACCGGGATCTCCACGGCCGGGCAGGTGGCGACACCGTTGCTGATCGGGCAGGCGGTCCCGTCCGAGGCCGTCATCGAGGCGTCGTTCACGCCGGTGGGCACGGTGTCCGTGACCACGACGTTGCGCGCCAGCGAGGGGCCGTTGTTCGTCACGCTGACCCGCCACTGGATCTGCTGCCCAGGCACCACCGGATCGGTGAGCAGAACCTTGGAGACGGTGAGGCCGGCCTGCGGCGTCGGCGAGGAGGTCGGCGAGGCGACGGCGGTGTGCGCGGTGGCCGACGGGTCGGGGCCGCCGGTGACCACCGCCGTGTTGGTCGGCGTGGTGGTCGCGTCGGACGCGAGCGTGCCGGTCAACGTCCAGGTGAGCGTGGAGCCGGCCGGGATCTCGACGGCTGGGCAGGTGGCGGTGCCGTTGGCGACCGGGCACGGCGTGCCGTCGGCGTCGGCCGCCATCGTCGCGTTGTTCACCCCCGCCGGGATCTGGTCGGTGACGACGACGTTCCGGGCCCGGGACGGACCGTTGTTCGTCACGCTGACCCGCCACTGGATCTGCTGGCCCGGCACCACCGGGTCGGTGAGCAGCGCCTTGGCGATGGTCAGGCCCGCCTGCGGCGTCGGCGTGCCGGTCGGTGAGGCGACCGCGGTGTGGCTGGAGGCGGTCGGGTCCGGGCCGCCGGTCACGGTGACGCTGTTGGTCGGGGTGGTGGTCGCGTTCGGGTCCAGGGTCCCGGTCAGCGTCCACGTCACGGTCTGGCCGGCGGGGATCTCCACGGCCGGGCAGGTCGCGGTGCCGTTGGCGATCGGGCAGTCGGTTCCGTCCGCGGCCTTCATCGAGGCGTTGGTCACGCCGGTCGGGACGGTGTCGGTGACGACGACGTTGCGCGCGCGGGACGGGCCGTTGTTGGTGACGGTCACCTGCCACTGGATCTGCTGGCCGGGCACGACCGGATTGGTCAGCAGCACCTTGGAGACGGTCAGATTGGCCTGCGGGGAGGGTGAGTTGGACGGGGACGCCACCGCCGTGTGGGTGGATGCCGTCGGGTCGGGACCGCCGGTGACGGTCGCCGTGTTCGTCGGCGTGGCGGTGGCGTCGGAGGCGAGCGTGCCCGTCAGCGTCCAGGTCGAGGTCTGGCCCACCGGGATCTCCACGGCCGGACAGGTCGCCGTCCCGTTGCCGATCGGACAGGCGGTCCCGTCGGAGTCGGCCCGCATCGAGGCGTCGTTCACGTTCGCCGGGACCTGGTCGGTGACGACGACGTTCCGGGCCAGCGAGGGACCGTTGTTGGTGACGCTCACCCGCCACTGGATCTGCTGGCCGGGCACCACCGGGTTGGTCAGCAGCGACTTCGACACCGTCAGATTCGCCTGCGGCGACGGCGAGTTGGACGGGGACGCCACCGCCGTGTGAGTGGACGCCGTCGGGTCAGGACCACCCGTCACCGTCACCGTGTTCGTCGGCGTCACGGTCGCATCGGAGGCGAGCGTGCCGGAGAGCGTCCACGTCATGGTCTGGCCCGCCGGAATCTCCACGGCCGGGCAGTTCGCGGTGCCGTTGGCGATCGGACAGTCCGTCCCGTCCGCGGCCTTCATCGACGCGTTGGTCACGCCGGCCGGGACGGTGTCGGTGACGACGACGTTGCGCGCCCGCGAAGGACCGTTGTTGGTGACGCTCACCTGCCACTGGATCTGCTGCCCCGGCACCACCGGATTGGTCAGCAGCGACTTCGACACCGTCAGATTCGCCTGCGGCGACGGCGAATTGGACGGCGAAGCCACCGCCGTGTGCGTCGGCGTCGCCGGATCCGGACCACCCGTCACCGTCACCGTGTTCGTCGGCGTCACGGTCGCGTCGGAGGCGAGGGTGCCGGAGAGCGTCCACGTCATGGTCTGGCCGGCCGGGATCTCCACCGCCGGGCAGGTCGCGACACCGTTGCTGATCGGGCAGGCGGTACCGTCCCGGGCGGTCATCGTGGCGTTGGTCACCCCGACCGGGACCTGGTCCGTCACCACGACGTTTCGGGCCCGGGACGGACCGGAGTTGAAGACCGTGACCTGCCACTGGATCTGCTGACCGGGGACCACCGGGTTGGTGAGCAGTGCCTTGGAGACGGTGAGGTTGGCCTGCGGGGAGGGCGAGGCGGTCGGCGAGGCCACCGCCGTGCGGGTGGAGGCGGAGGGGTCGGGCCCGCCGGTGACGGTCACCGTGTTGGTGGGGGTCACGGTGGCGTCCGGTGACAGGGTGCCGTTCAGCGTCCAGCTGGTCGACGTCCCGGCCGGGATCTCGACGGCCGGGCAGGTGGCCGTCCCGTTGCTGATCGGACAGGCCGTCCCGTCCGCGTCCGCCTTCATCGAGGCGCCGGTGACCCCGGCCGGGACGGTGTCCGTGACGACGACGTTCCGAGCCCGCGAAGGACCGTTGTTGGTGACGGTCACCCGCCACTGGATCGGCTGACCGGGCACCACCGGATTGGTCAGCAGCGACTTCGACACCGTCAGATTCGCCTGCGGCGACGGCGAATTGGACGGCGAGGCCACCGCCGTGCGGGCCGTGGCCGAGGGGTCGGGACCGCCGGTGACCACGGCGGTGTTGGTCGGCGTGGTGGTGGCGTCTGGAGACAGCGTGCCGGAGAGCGTCCAGTTCGCGGAGGAGCCGGCCGGGATCTCGACGGCCGGGCATGTCGCAGTGCCGTTGCCGATCGGGCAGGCCGTGCCGTCCGAGGCCGTCATCGAGCCGTTGGTCACGCCCGTCGGGACCTGGTCGGTCACCACGACGTTCCGCGCCCGCGACGGCCCGTTGTTGGTGACGGTCACCCGCCACTGGACCTGCTGACCGGGGACCACCGGATTGGTCAGCAGGGTCTTGGAGATGGTCAGGTTGGCCTGTGGGGAGGGCGAGGAGGTCGGCGAGGCGACGGCCGTGCGCGAGGAGGCGGACGGGTCGGGGCCGCCGGTGACCACCGCCGAGTTGGTGGGGGTGGTGGTCGCGTCGGCCGACAGCGTGCCGGAGAGCGTCCAGCTGGCGGTGCCGTTGACCGGGATGGTGACGGCCGGGCAGGTGGCGGTGCCGTTGCTGATCGGACAGGTCGAGGAGTCCTGGTCGTTGACCATGCTCGGGCCGGTGACCCCGGTCGGGACCTGGTCGGTGACGACGACGTTGCGGGCCGTCGAGGGGCCGTTGTTGGTGACCTTGACCTGCCACTTGATCGGCTGGCCGGGCACCACCGGGCTGGTGAGCAGGGTCTTCGAGACCACCAGGTTGGCCTGGCCGCCCGGCGGGATCGGGTTCGCGGTGCTGGTGCAGTTCGGCGAGCAGTTCGGGTCGGTGGCGCCGGCCGGCGGGGTGACGGTGGCCCGGTTGTCCAGGGAGCCGGTGGCGTCCGGCGGCACGGTGCCGGTCAGGGTGTACGTCACCTGGCCGCCGGCCGGGAGGTTGACCGTGGTGTTGATGTTGCCGGTGCCGGAGGGGGTGCTGCCGCAACTGCTGCCCGCGGCGGCCGTGCAGGTCCAGGTGAAGTTCTGGATCGCGGCGGGCAGGGTGTCCCGGACGCTCACGCCGGTCGCGTCCGAGGGGCCGGTGTTCTTCACCGTGATCGTGTAGGTCAGCGGCTGGCCGGGCACGTACGGGTTCTTGTCCGGGGTCTTGGTCACCGACAGCCCGGTGGTGACCTGGCCCGGTGTGTCGACGGTGCTGGAGCAGGTCGGGCCGCAGTTGGGGTCGGTCGAGGCGGCGGGGCGGGTGACCGTCGCGGTGTTGGAGAGCGTGCCCGTGGTGCCGGACGGGACGGTACCGGTGATGGTGTACGTGACCCGGTCGTTGGCCGCGATGGTGGCCGTGGTGTCGATGCTGCCGGTGCCGCTCGCGCTGCCGCAGCTACTGCTGCCGGAACCGGGCGCGCAGGTCCAGGTGAAGCCGGACAGCGCCGACGGCAGCGCATCGCGCACCGCCGCGCCGACGGCGGGCGCCGGACCGGAGTTGCTCACCACGACCGTGTAGGTGAGGGTGCGGCCCGGGACGTAGGTGGTCGGGGAGGCGGTCTTGGCGATGGAGAGGCCGACCAGGGTCTGCCACTCGATGACGACCTCGCCGTTGCCGCCGCCGGTGTAGCCGCCGCCGGTGCCGATGCCGGTGGAGTACTGCGGGTCGGTGCGGCCGCCCGAGGTACCGCCGACACCGTTGCCGCTGGCGTTGGTGCCGTTGGAGGTCTGGGTGTTGGTGACGCCGGTGCCCCGGTTGTAGCCGGAACCGCCGCCGCCCATGCCGTTGGCCTCCGAGCCGCCGGAGCGCTGGCAGGCGCCGCCACCACCGCCGTAGTAGCCGCCACCACCGCCACCGCCGCCCTCGTAGTTGCTGGCACTGGCCCCGCGGCCGCCCAGGTACTGGCTGCCGGCCTGGGCGGCCGCGCACGCGGTCTGGGTGGCCGCGGCGCCGCCTGCGGTCTGGCTGCCGCCGCGGCCGGAGATGGTGGGCTGGTTGTCCTGGCCGCCGTTGCTGCCGCCGCCGCTGCCGCCCGCCGGGGTGAAGGTGTCACCGCCGGGTGAGGAGCCGCCGCCACCGCCGGCGACCAGCAGCGGGTTGGTGCCGTAGCCGCCGTTCCAGACGGCACTCAGGCCGCCGCCGCTGCCGCCGGTCCCGAGGTTCTGGTAGCCGCCCAGGCCGCCCGCGCCACCGCCCCCGTAGGTCGTGGCGGTGCTGTTCAACAGGCCGCCCTGACCGGCGGTGACGGTCAGCTGCTGCCCGGGCGTCACCGCGATGCTGCCGGTGGTGTAGCCGCCGCCACCGCCGCCGTACTGGCCGGTGTAGTAGGCGCGCGGGGAGCCCGCGCCGCCGCCGCCGAAGACCCGGGCGTAGACGCTGGTCACGCCGGGCGGCACGGTGAAGGTCTGGTCGCCCCCGCTGTAGGTGTAGCGGACGCAGTTGGTGGCGCCGGTGAACACCGGTGTGCAGGCCACCGCCGCCCGCTGCCGCTCCGGGAGCCCCTGCGGCGCGTACGCGGGCGCGGCCGCGGCGAGCGCGAGCCCGCTCTGGGGCACGAGGCAGAGCAGCGCGAGCAGCCCGCGCAGCGCCGTCGGGAACCGACCGCCGGGCAACGACCTGACCGGAGCCATCCGGCGTCTCCTCTCGCGACCGCGCACCGCTGGGCGCAGATCGGCGGACCACACGACAGTCACGCGAATGCGCGTGCGAGATCAGAGCGTGCCTAGGGAAGGCCCCGCGTCAGGATGACCTGACATCGTGTCATCGGATGTTCGTCACGGAATCCGCACGTTCGGCGCAACACCCCGGACCGTTCGGCGCAGTCTGCCCGCGCCCGGCTCCCGGTACACGACGAGGTGGGCCGGTCCACCGGACCGGCCCACCTCGGGAACGCCGCTCGTCAGCCGAAAGCCGGCACCGTGTCCAGCACCGCGAGCCGCGCGTTGGCCGTCTTGATGCTGCCGCAGAGCACCTGCGCGCCGCCGATGCGGTAGTCCTCGCCACTGCCGGTGGCCTTGATGACGGCGCCCTGGAGCGAGTTGTACTGCTTGTCCTGGAGGTCGTCCTTGCGCAGGTCGCGGACGACGATCAGCTTGCGGACGAGGTCCCCCGCGCCCTGCTGGGTGGCCAGGGACTTCTTCTGGTCCTCGGTCAGCTTCCCGAAGGCCGCGTCGTTCGGGGCGAAGACGGTGACGTTCTCCATCGAGTCGAAGATGTCCTTGGCCTTGGCCGTCTTGATCAGGGCCGACAGCTGCCCCAGGTCCTTGGTCTGGTCGATCGCGGTCAGCACGGGCTGGCCGCCGAGCGCGTCCAGGCTCCCGCCGCCACCGTTCCCGGACAGGGCGGTGCAGGCCTGGCCGAAGGCCTTCTCCGGCGGCGGGGGCGCGGCGACCACCGGCCCGGGCGCGTCCACCCCGCCGCCGCTGCAGCCGGTGAGCGGGGCGAACACGAGGACGGCACCCGCCAGCAGGGCGGCCGGGCCGAGGGGACGACTGGGCATGCGAACTCCTCCTCAAGGGCGAAATGCCCTGTTCCGTGCGGATCGGTCCGATAGTGACACCCGATCGGACGGCGACGCGGGAGGACATGCGAGGCCGCACCCGTCCCGGCGGCCGGAACCCACCGCTGCGTTCAGGACCGCGGCGGCTCCCGGAACAGCTCCAGGTAGCGCCGGGTCAGCCCGGGCCAGGCGTAGTGCTCGGCGACGTGGCGGCGGCCCGCGGTGCCGAAGCGGTCGGCGGTGCGGGTGTCGGTGAGCAGCCGTCGGCACGCCGCGGCCAGATCGCGCTCGTCACCGGGCGCCACCAGCAGTCCGGTCACGCCGTCGTCCACCACGTACGGGATGCCGCCGACCCGCGAACCGACCACCGGGGTACCGCAGGCCATCGCCTCGATCAGGGTCATGCCGAAGGACTCGGCCTGGCTCAGCGAGGGCAGGACCAGCAGGGCGGCCTGCTGGAGTTCGGCCACCAGTGCCCGGCCGGTCAGCGCCCCGGTGAACTCCACCCGGTCCGCGATGCCCAGCCGGTCCGCCTCGGCCCGCAGCTCCGGCCGGGCGTCGCCGTCGCCGACCAGTCGCAGCCGGGCCGAGGGCAGGTCGGCCAGCTGCGCGAAGGCGCGCAGCAGCACCGGTACGCCCTTCCAGGCCGAGGTGCGGTCCATCCGCCCGACGTAGAGCACCGTGGGCGCCCGCCGGACGGCCGGCGGGCCGGGGGTGAAGAGGTCGGTGTCCACGCCGGGCGGGATGTGCAGCGCACCGCTATGGCCGGCCGCCAGCGACACCGGGGAGACCGCGACCAGGGCCGCCGCCTGGCGGAAGACCCGCGGCAGCAGGAACCGTTCGTAGCAGCCGATCAGCCGGTCCACGCCGGGTTCGCCCTTGGCCATCGAGCCCGCGTGGTAGGTCAGCACCGAGGCCCTCGCGCCGCCGAGCGCCACCGCCAGGTCCGCCAGGCCCGGCACCGGGGCGTGCGCGCTGACCACGTCGATGTCCAGGCGGCGCAGCCAGTACGGGAGTTGGAAGGGCCAGAGCGGGCTGAGCGGGGTGTTGGAGAGCCGGGCCCACGTACCGAGCCGGACCACCGGCAGACCGTCCTCGACCCGGACCGTGGTGCGGCGGCCGGTGGTGTTGCTGGTGATCACGGCGGCCCGGAGGCCCGGGTCCCCGGCGACCGCCCCGGCGATCCTGGCCGCGTAGTTCTCCACACCGCCGATCTTCGGCGGGTAGTAGGGGGCCACCACCGCCACCCCGCGCCGGCGCCTGCCGGACAGTGCCCGGGCGAAGACCTCCGCCGTCCGGTCGGCCTGCCGCTCCCAGGAGAACCCGGCCTCGACCCGGCGCCGGCCGGCCGCACCGAGCCGACGGGCGAGCGCCTCGTCGCCGAGGACCGCGGTCAGCGCCGCGACCAGGGCCGGCCGGTCGCCGGGAGCGGTGAGCAGGCCGGTTCCGTCACCACCACCGTCGATGCCGATGCCGGTACCGCCGCGGCCGGGGCCGGTGCCGTCGAAGGGGCCGGTGCCGTCGAAGCGGCCGGGGCGGTCCTCGGTCACCAGCGAGGGGATGCCGCCGACCCGGGTGCTGACCACCGGGCGCCCGACGGCCATCGCCTCCACCAGCACGCTCGGCAGGCTGTCGTAGTGGGTGGGCAGCGCGACCACCCGGGCCCGGTGGTAGGCGTCGACCAACTCGGCTCCGGCCAGCCGGCCGCTGAACCGCACCCGTCGGGCGACCCCCAGACGGTCCGCCAGGCGCCGGTACGTGGCTGCGGCCGAGCCGTCCCCGACCACCTCCAGGCTCACCCCCGGTACGTACAGGGCCAGTTCGGGGAGGACGCGCAGCAGATCGGTCAACCCCTTGTAGGACGTGGCACGTTCGAGTGAGCCGACGAAGAGGATCCGGGGCCCGCCCGGCACCGGGCTCGCGGTGAAGCGCTCCAGGTCGGCACCGGGCGGGACGGTGACGGCCCGCCCGGCGAACAGCCGGGCGAGGTCGCCCCGGACGTGGTCGGAGGAGCAGATCAGCTCGGCGGCCCGGCGCACGGTGCCGGCCAGCAGGGTGTGCTCGTAGAGCGAGCAGGCGGCCGTGCGCAGCGGATCGCGCTTGTGCATCCGGCCGGTGTGGTAGGTCAGCACGAACGGCACTGCCCCGCAGGCCCTGGCGGCGGCGTCGGCGAACAGCGGCACGGGGGCGTGCGCGTTCACCAGGTCGACCCGCTCCTCCTGGATCAGCGCGCGCAGTGCGGTGATCCAGCCGGTGCCGAGCCGGGTGCGGGAGACCCGCAGCGGGGCGGGCAGCCGGTGCACCACCAGACCGTCCCGCTCCCGGTACCGGCCCGGGCGGCCGCCGTCGCCCACCGTCGCGGCGACCACCACCCGGTAGCCGTGCCGGGCCCGCAACTGCCGGGCCAGCTCCCAGGTGTACTGCTCGACCCCGCCGGTGTCGGGCGGGAAGTAGGGGGTCGCGAGCAGTACCGTGCGCCCGGTCATGCCGCCACCCGTACCGGCCGGCGGTCGGTGGCGGCGCGCAGCAGCTCCGGCAGTTCCTCGGCCCGGGCCACGTAGCCGGGCAGCCGCTCGGCCAGGACCCGCAGGTACTCCTCACGCCCCAGCCGGAGTCGCTCGACCAGTGCGCCGAGGCTGGCCGCCGACACCTCGGCGATCGGCAGCACCCAGGATTCGAGCCCCAGGTCCCGCATGATCCCGCGGGTCTTGTGCTCGTACTCGATCGCGATGCACGGCACCCCGCTGGTCAGCGCGAAGATCACCGAATGGAAGCGGGTGCCCAGCACGTAGGCGCACTCGCCGTACAGGCCCTTGAGTTCGCGGAAGTCGACCCGTTCGTCCACCCGCAGCGGCGGCGTGGCGCAGTGACCCGCGATCCGGCGGTCCACGATCCGGTCGTCGTCGCCCAGGTAGTCGGTGGTGACCTGGGGGATCAGCACCACCTGGGCGCCGGTGGCCCGGACCGCGTCGATGGTCTGCGCCAACGCCCTTTCGTAGCGGTCCTGTTCGGCGGCCGCCAGCCACTGTCGGGCGGTCACGCCGACCAGTGGCACCTCCGGGCCCACCCCCAGCCTCGCCCGCCAGTCGCCCCGCGGCGGGGGCGCGAAGGCGAACCCCGAGTCGACCGCCCGGCGCACCGGGCCGCCGTGCACCCCGCACGTCGCCAGGATGTCCGTGCTGACGTCCTCCCTGGTCAGGACGAGCGCGGCCCGGCGCAGGACGTAGGCGGCGAGCCGGCGTTGGACCGGGGCCGGGAACGGGCCGAAGGACTGCGGCGCGAACACCACCGGCACGCCCCGGCGGTGGGCCAGCAGCAGCGGCAGCGCCACGTAGAAGACGTTCTGGTAACCGTCCAGGCCCGGACGGGCGTTGAAGTAGCCGCCGCCCATCGACACCACCAGATCGGCCGCCTCCACCGCCTCCACCTCGCGCCACACCTCGGTCGGCAGCAGCGTGCGCAACAGCCTGCCCGGCGCGCGCGACGGCAGTGACAGGACGAGCGGCAGGGCCAGGAGTCCCATCGCCTTGCGCGCGATCCGGCGCACGGTGCCGATCCCGGCGTCCGCCACGTAGCGGCGGATGGAGCCGATGTTGGCGGCGCCGTCGAAGGCCGGGTGGACCTCCGGGTCCTCCATCCCGGCGACGGTGATCACGGCCTCCGGGAAGGCGGCGCGGACCTGGCGCAGGCACACCGCCAGCAGGGCGGCGTCTCCGGCGTTCTCACGGACGTAGGCGTTGACGACCAGCACTCGCATGGGGAGGTGTTCCGTTCGCAGGCCCGCCTGAGCGGGGGGCGGGGTGGCGGCCGGGGCCGGCAGCGGGGTGCGGACCAGCGCCAGGACCGCGATCAGGCCGGAGGCCAGGTTGCCCAGGCCCCAGGCGTAGCCGAACCAGATCAGTCCGTGCCCGGCCCACGCGGCGGCCAGGCCCACGGTCACCACGGCGTAGACGACGTTGCTCCACACCAGCGGCGCCATCCGGCGGACCAGCTTCAGCGCGAAGCTGCCGACCGTGTTCAGGGCCACCGCGCCGGTACCCACCGCGAGCACCACCAGCAGACCCTGTGCCCGTGCGGGATAGGACCCGCCGAACAGGCGCAGCAGCAACCCGCTGCCGGCCGCCAGCACCACTGCGGCCGGGAGTTGGAGCAGGACGATCAGCCGGGCCGAGCGGCGCAGCACGGGCACCAGACGCGACTCGTCGGCGGATATCTCGGCGAACATCGACTCACAGACCGCGAACGGGACGGCGTTGGCCAGATTGGCGATCTGGAAGGCGACGAAGTAGTAGGCGGCCGCCTCGGTGCCCAGGCGTTGCAGCACCAGCAGCGGCAGCACCAGCAGCGGCACCAGGTTCAGCAGGCTGGACAGGTAGCTGCCGGCCGAGAAGCCCAGGTGCTCGCGCAGGAGGGTGCCGCCGCCCAGGACGGTCGGGCGCAGGCCGATCCTCCGCCTCAGGAACCACAGCGAGGCCAGCACCGCCACCGCGTAGCCGCCGCCGATGGACGCGACCAGCCCGAACGACCCCAGACCCGTCAGCAGGAACGGCAGCCCCAGCTTGGCCAGGCCCTGCAGCACCCCGTCGACCAGGGTGTTGTACTGGGCGAGCCGCTCGCCGACGAAGACCGCGTCGGTGAGCAGGTTGACCGCCGACAGGGCGCAGAACAGCACGATCAGCCCCGCCTGCACCGGGTCGGCCCGCACCGCGAGCAGCCGGGTGCCGTACAGCGGCAGCCCGAGCAGGTAGCCGGTGCCGAGCAGGCAGCCGGCTCCGAAGACCAGCAGCACGGCCCGGTTGATCTGCGCGTGCCGCCGCTCGGGGGCGGCCGGGAACCGCACCAGGGTGCTGTTGAGGCCGCAGAGGCTGAAGTAGGCGATCAGCGAGATCGCGTTGGTGAGGGAGGTGGCCGTGCCGACCTGGCTCGGCGGGAACAGGCGCGCGGCGGCCACCCAGAACAGGAAACCCAGGGCGGCCGTGCTGACGGTGGCGGCCATCAGGTAGACGGAGCTGCGGGCCACCTGGTCGTGGCGGGCGGTGCGGACGGCGCGGGCGAGGCCCGCGACGAGGCCGACGCCGGTGGTGCGTTCGGCCCGGTCGGGCCGACCTGGTCGGCCTGGTCGGCCCGGCCCGTCGGCACCGGGGTCGGGGGACCGTGGGCGGTCAGGCGTCATCAGCCCGACCTCGTCCCCGTCGAGGCCCACCCGGCGCTCGGCGTGCTCGCCGCCGCGTAGTGGCCGAGCAGTGCGCTCACGTGCTCCGACCAGCCGAAGCTGCGCTCCGCGTAGGACCGCGAGTAGCGCCCCATGCGCCTCCGCCGGGGCGGATCGGCGACCAGGGCCGCCAGTTCGGCCCGCAGCCGCTGCGCGTCGCGCGGCAACAGACTGACCTCGGCCCGGTCCAGCGCGTAGGGCGCGTAACCCGGGTCGTCGGTGGTGACCACCGGCAGCCCCGAGGCCATCGCCTCCTGCACGGTGAGCGGGAAGCCCTCGGCGGTGGAGGGCAGCGCGAAGACGTCACAGGCCCGGTAGACCTCGGCGACCCGGTCGGGCGGAAGTGACCCGAGGTGGTGGACCCCGGCGCCGCCGCCGCGGTGCTCCTCTCCCCCGGCGCCGGTCCCGACGAAGACCAGGTCGTAGGCCGGATCGGCGGCCGCGCGCAGCAGGTCGTACCCCTTCTTCGGGACCAGTCGTCCGACGAAGAGCACCAGTGCCCGGTCCACCGGCAGCCCGTAGTGCTCCCGCAGCCGCCGGGTCTCCGCCGCCGAACCGGCCGGGTGGAACAGCACGGTGTCCACTCCGTTGGCCAACTGCCGTACGGCGTGGGCACGGGCGCCGTGCGCCCGGGTGAAGGCGCGGACCGTGTCGTTCAGCACCAGCACCCGTCGGGCCCGGTGCAACAGGGCCCGCCCGAACACCCCGTACACCACCCGCTGCACGTTCCGTACCAGTGCCGAGGGGTGCGCCACCAGGCCGACGTGCTGGGTCAGTACCAGCGGGGTGCGGGTGAGCGCCGAGGCCGCCCAGGCGGCCCAGGAGGTCGGGTAGAGGCAGTCGTGCAGGTGGATCACCTCGGCCCGGCGGGCCTCGCGCACCGCGTCGAGCAGCAGTTGCGGGGAGGGGACGGGGAACGGTACGCCGGTACGACGCTCGATGCCGTTCCAGGCGGCACAGCGCAGGACCCGTACGCCCGGCTTCCCGTTCTCCGGCGCTGTCACCGCGTCCGCGTCCGCGTCCGCGTCCGTGTCCGGCTGGGCCCGGGCGGGGCGTGCGCCGGTGGTGAGCACCGTCACCGCCACGCCGCGGCGGGCGAGTTGCTCGGCCTCCTGGCGTACGACGTTCTCTATCCCGCCGACGTGCGGCGGGTAGTAGTGGCTGACCAGCAGCACCCGTCCGGCCTTTGCGCTGTCGGCGGTCCTCGGGGCCTTCGCGGTCCTCCCGGTGCTCGCGCTCTTCGGGGTCTTCGCGGTCTCGTGGGTCATCGGTAGATCTCCGCTCCGTCGCTGCTGTAGATCTCGTTCTTGGTGGCGTCGAGCAGGCCCATGGGGTAGCGGTAGGTCACCAGGTCGCCCTGGTAGAAGGCGGTCGCCTCGCCCTTCGCCACCGTGGTGCTGCCGAGGAAGACGTAGGAGTCGGCGCCGATCAAGGTCGGGTAGATGTCGTCCAGGGCCCGACCGCGGATCAACGTCTGGAGCCGGCTGAAGGTGTAGCGGTCCGTCTGCACCTCTGACTGGACGTTCTGCGTCCGGTCACCGGCGGTGAGCTGCTCCAGCCAGGTGATCGCGGTCCGCTCCTGCGGCTGGACGTAGTAGATGTCGTAGTACTGGCCCGCGTTGTTGAGGTTGAGTTGGGGCGGGTAGCCGCCGATCAACTGCGGGACCGCCCCGGTGAGGTCCAGGAAGAAGGCCACCGCGAGGGCGCCGGCCAATGGCGGCGTCCAGCGCCCGGCCCAGCGGAACACCCAGAGCGAACCGGCGGCGATGAACGGCGCGAAGAAGAACAGGCCCTGCTGGAAGGCGCGCAGCACGCCGTAGTCCACGGACAGCTGCGGCAGCACGGTCAGCAGCCCGATCACCGTCAGCATGCCGATGGTCAGGGTGATCTGGTCGCGCGCCGGGCGGAAGGCCCGCTGCTTGGTCCACAGACAGACCGCGAGCCCGACCAGCAGCAGGAGTTGGAGCAGGTCGGCGGCCCACTGGCGGATCGCCTTGTTGGCGCCGGAGACGTCCAGACCGGTGTGCTGCAGGGCTCGGCCCAGCCACGTGAGCGGCAGGTCCGGCTCCGTCACCGCCGCCACCGGGTACCGGCCGACCTCGCCGGCCGGCAGGTAGTCACCCTTCGCCCGGCCCTCGGCGGTCAGGTGCAGCGTGCTCGCCTGGTACTGGGCCAGCCGCTGCTGTGGGCTGACCGCCTGCCCGCCGAGCAGGCTGTAGGAGGTGTCCGAGGAGCCGCTCTGCACCTGGGCCGGGCTGGTGATGTCCTGCACCGTCGCACTGACCGTACTGCGCAGCTGCCCGCCGGTGCCGGTCAGCGGCCCCGTCCAGAGCACCGCGGCCACCGCCGTGGCCAGCACGATCCACCAGGTCACGAAAGCGGTGGCGGTCGGCCGCGGCCGTCCGGCGCGCCGGGCCCGCAGCCGGGAGAGCAGGCGCCAGCCGTGGTCGGTGAGCAGCGCGACGGCGAGCACCGCCACCAGCACGAAGGTGGTCGAGTAGTGCGAGAGCACCACACCGCCCATCAGGGCGGTGAACACCACCCGTCGCCGGTGCAGCGGCCGTCCCCGGTCGGTGAGCACCACCAGGGCGGCGCCCGACAACAGGAAGGCGATCTCCTGGCGGGCCAGGAAGGTCATGTCGGTGAAGAAGGTGGGGAAGGCCGCGAAGTACAGCGCGGACAGCAGCGCCACCGTCCGCCGCGCGAGGTTGCGCACCGAACGGTAGACCAGCGGCACACTCAGCGCGAAGAGGAGCGGGAAGACGGCCTTGAAGACGTACAGGCCGCTGATCCCGGTCAGCCGGGCGAACGCCGTGGGCAACAGGGTGATGCTCAGGCAGGCGTTGTAGGGATCACGGAAGGCCGCGATCTGCCAGCGGTCGGCGCCGGAGGCCAACTGGAAGACCTCGTACTCGCGCTGGATGTCGTGGCCGGTGATGAACCAGCCGCGCAGGGAGGTCAGCAGCAGCAGCGCGGCGGCCAGTAGGAACAGGCCGAGGCAGAGCACCTCTTCCGGGTAGCGGCGGCGGCCGCGCAGCAGTTGGACGAAGAGCACTGCCATCGTCCCCAGGGCGAGCAGTGCCATGGTCGGGCCCAGGCCGTTGTTCAGCCGGATCGCCCCGCCGACGGCGAGCAGCAGGCAGCCGGCCCCGAGCAGCAGCACCGGGCGCAGCCCGGGGGTGCGGCGGCGGGGCGTACCGGCGCGGCGGCGGGGCGTACCGGCGCGGCGGCGGTGTCGCGGCCCGGCGGCAGCGGGCTCGGGGTCGGGCTCGGGGTCGGGCTCGGGCTCGGGCTCGGGCTCGGGCGTGCGCTCGGGCTCGGGCGTGCGCTCGGGCTCGGGCGTGCGCTCGGGCAGTGGCAGCATCCAGGCCGCCAGCAGGACCGCAAGCGCCGCCGACAACGCCAACGGGGCCTGGCGGAGCGGGCGGTCGTCACCGAGCAGCGGCAACGTGGTGTTCAGCAGCAGCTCGGTGGCGAGGTCGCCGCCGACCGCCAGCCCGACGGCCACCAGGGCCCGCCCGGTCCTGGTCGCGACGAAGGTGTCGGCGTACCCGTACCAGAGCACCCAGGGCCCGCCCAACAGCAACCAGCAGCCGGCCGGCACCAGCAGCGGGGTCGGCACGCCGGGCAGGGTTTCGACGGCCGCGGCGAGCGCGGTGACGGCCAGCAGCCTCCACCGGGCTCCGGTGCGGCGGACGACGGCCCGGCCGCCGCGCCGCAGTGGGGCCGTCGCGCGCCTCATCGGCCTGCCCCGGTCGGCAGCGCGGCCGTCGACGGGCCGGTGACGGGCAGCGGCGCGGAGGTGGGCTCCCGCTCCCGCCCAGTCATCCGAGCACCTCCGCGTAGATCCGCTCCACCTGCCGGACCACCGTGTCCCACGCGTAGGCGGGCGCTGCGGCGACGCTCTGCTCGGCCAGCCGACGGCGCAGCCGGGCGTCGCCCGCCACCTGGTCGACGGCGGCCGCCAGCGCGGCCGGGTCCGGCGCCGCCAACAGGCCTATTCCTTCGAGGAGTTCGGTGTTGCCGGGGACGTCGGTCGCGATCACCGGCAGGCCGGCGGCCATCGCTTCCAGCACCACCAGCGGCATCCCCTCCCGGTCCGAGGGCAGTACGAAGGCCTCCGCCTCGGCGTAGCAGCGGACCAGCTCCGGCCCCAGCTTCGCCCCGGCGAACTCCACGTTCTCCAGGCCGAGTTCGATGGCCTGCCGCTCCAGTCGGCCGCGCAGCTCGCCGTCTCCGACGATCCGCAACCGCACCGGCCGGCGCAACAGGGCGATCGCCTCCAGCAGTCGACCGACGTTCTTCTGCGGGCTCAGCCGTCCCACGTAGAGCAGTTGCAGGGGGCGCTCGACCGGTTCGCGCACCGGCATGAAGTAGCCGGTGTCCACGCCGTTGGGAACCACGTGGATCCGCTCCCCGGGGACCCGGTAGACCGTTCGGACGAAGTCGGCCTGACGGTCCGTCAGAACAATTACCGCGGCGGCCGCCCGCAGCACCGGGCCGAAGACGTACTTCTTGTAGGCGGGCAGCAGCACACCGAGCCGGCCGGAGGAGTCGACGTCCAGGTGGAAGTGCAGCACGAACGGCCGGCGACGCAACCGGGCGGCGAACGCGACCAGTTCGGGCAGCAATGCGTGCGCGGCGTGCAGGTGCAGCACGCAGTCCCGCCGACCGCGCAGCAGCGCCAGCGGCAGTCCCGGCACCAGCGGGGTGTGGGCGAGTTCCACCGACCGGTGGCGCCGTACTGTCACGCCGCCCTGCCTGCTGCGCCGCGGGGCGCCGCCGGAACCGATCGTCGTGGTCAGCACCTGGACCTCGTGCCGCTCGGCCAGACCGGCCGCGAGGTTCTCCACCACCCGTTCCAGGCCGCCCAGATGGGGCGGGTAGTAGGGGGTGATCTGCAGGACGGTACTCATCGGGCCGCCAGGTCGAGCAGTTCGCCGTTGGTGCGGTACGTCACCTGCGGGCGGTCCGCGATGTGCGCCAGCACCCGCTCCAGGCGGGCCCAGTCGCCCCGGGCGTCCACCTCCCAGCTGTGGCCCCACAGGTGGTACACGCCGCCCTCGCTCAGGCAGCGCTCGAACCAGTGGACGGCCAACTCGTCCCAGGCCAGGAACAGCCTGACCGCCTTCCGCGGTCGGCCGCGGGCCAGCCGCAGGGCCGACGGCCCGTCCACCCGGTGCGCGTAGGCGTTCACCGTGGTGGCCAGCTCCAGCGCGGGCCCGGGCCGCAGGCGGCCGCGCCGCACCGTGCGGGCCAGGGTGAAGCCGGCCCGGTCGACCAGCGGGAGGTGGCGGGCGGCGTACTCGCCGCGCGGATAGCAGAAACTGGTCACCGGTCGGCCGATGACGGACTCGAGCTCCTCCCGGCCGGCCCGGATCTCCCCGGCCGCATCGGCGTCGGTCAGCCGCGGCAGCCGCTGGTGGGTCAGGGTGTGCCCGCCGATCTCGAAGCGTTCGGCCAGCTCCCTGATGCCCGCTGCGGGCAGCCGCTCGGCCGGGGCGAACTCGTGGTTGCGCGGGGCGATGTAGAAGGTGCCGGGCAGCCGGTGGCGCTCCAGCAGCGCCGCCAGGCGGGAGTCGAGGACGTGCCCGTCGTCCCAGCTGGTGGTGACGGTGACGTGCCGCCGACCGGTCGTGCCAGTCGCTGTGCTGCTCGTTGTGCTGTTCGTCGTGGCGTTCATCGTGGCGAGGCCTCGGGTTCGGGGGAGGCGGCGGCCTGGAAGCGGTAGTGCAGGGTCTGGTCATGACCCAGCAACGCGACCTGGACCTCCGCGTCCGGCTCGGTCAGCGGCAGGTGGACGGTGGTGCCCACCGGGGTGTCCGGCTTCGGGACGAGGGTGACGGTGGTGCTCCCGGTGACCGTGCCACCGGGGGTGGTGAGCGAGACCCGTAACTGGAGGTTCGGGGTGGGGGTGCCGTGCTGCACCAGCGAGAGCGGGATCACCGCCTGGCCACCGGCCGTGGTCGGCAGCTGGGTGAAGTACAACTCGTCGTAGTCGGCGGGGATCCGGGTGAACGTCTGGCGCAGTGCCAGACGCACCGTCGGCTGTGCCCACAGCAGTGGGACGGCGACCGCCGTCGCGAGCACGGCAGCCAGCAGCGCCAGGGCCCGCGGGCGCGGCCGCCGCCGGCCGTGCGGGCCGCCCGGCCGCCGGCCCGCCCGGTGGGGCGGGGGGGCCGGCGGCGGCGTCAGGCCCTGGACCCCGCCCAGGGGTTCGGTCATACGGTGTCGAACTCCTGGGCGGCGCGGTCGAGCAGCATCGGGCGGCGGACCGGGCTGGCGCGGCGGAAGGTGTGCTCGAAGAGCTGGCGCAGGTTCTCGGTGCCGTCCCGGAGCGCGTTCAGCTTCACCTGCCCGCCGCGCTTGCGGTACTCGATCGGGAGCTCCAGGTACCGGTAACCGGCCCTGGTGGCCGCGTTCTTGATCTCCTGGGAGAAGGACATCCCGGTGGAGCGGACGTCCAGCCGCTGCCAGACGTAGCGCCGGAACACCCACATGCCGGACTGCGAGTCGCGCAGCTCGTTCCGGAAGAGGGAGCGGCTGATCGCGCTGAGCACGTGGTTCCCCAGCGAGTGGGAGGGCTTCATCGCCTCGCTGTTGCCACGGGCCAACCGGTTGGTCGTCATGAACTCGACGTCGTGGTCGACCAGGGTGCGCAGCAGGCGGGGCAGCGCGTCGAAGGGATAGGTGCGGTCGGCGTCGCCGGTGGCGATCACCTCGCCGGTGGCGGCGCCGAAGCCGGCGCGGTAGGCGTTGCCGTAACCGCGCGCGGGCTGGTCGACGACCCGGGCTCCGAGCAGCCGGGCGACGTCGCCGGTGCCGTCGGTCGAGCCGTTGTCGACGACCAGCACTTCGGTCCGCCACCCGCCCTCCTCCAGCTCGGCGAACGGGATCGACGCCATCACGGCCGGCAGGTTTTCGGCCTCGTTGAGCGCGGGTATGACGATGGACAGTGTGTTCATGTGAACTCCCTCTGGCAGGCGGAGATCAACGCCGGCTGGTCCGACCCACGAGAGAGCGTGGGGTCGGGTGGGACCGCGCCTGGCAGCGCGGTCTGGACAACCCGTCGGCACCGTCGGGCAGTTGCGCCGCGACGGTCGGGATCCGTACAGGTGGGTACGAGCACACGGAGGGCGGCCGGGTTCACCGGCAGGGTCCGACCTGCCGGGTCGCACGGGGTCAGCACACCCCGGCGTCGAGTGGGCGCGGCCGCCCGCCCGTCACCCCTGGACGTCTACCGGCTCTCCCGAACCGATCTGACAGGGGCGGTCCTTCGCTCCGCAGCGGCGACACCGGAGACCCCCATGACTCCCCCTCAGGCAGTGGATGGCTGCATCCCAGCGCATCGCCGTGCGGCATGACCACCACACTAGGCAGGGGCCTGACGGGTTGTGAAGCAGTTTCCGGTTTCTTCGTCCGATTCTCAGCTTTACAGCGCCCGGACTTGGGGGTTCTCTCCCGCAAGAGGTTCGCCGGAGCGGCGTATCTGAGAATCCTTAACGACCGCTGACAATTCTCCGATGGCGATCGCATTTTCGATTCGATCCCGCTGCCCGGGACGGCTTTCCGGCGCTCCGCCGGCAGCCGGTCCGACCGCGGGCACACCCGCGACGGAGGCGGGCGGTGTGGGACTGATGAAGAGTCAGTGCTTGTCCAATGCACGGGACTTGACGATCGCCGGGACCCGCTCCGGAGCAGCCCAACCTCCGGCTCAAGACCCGCCTTCCGCCGGCCACCGACCCGTCGGCGGTCGCCGATGACGCGGTCGCACACCGACCGGCCCCGGAAAGTCACTGCACCGGGCTTTCCAACGCCGTTCATCAGCCGCTGCACAAAGGAATGAACGTTTCTCCATCCATTTCACCGCCGATGCCTTCGGGTCGGCGAGCCATTCCTCTTCCGCCCGCGCGCCGCGACTCCGGGCGGCTTCGGACTTCCCCGTGAAATCCCGACTCCCTCGCGACTTCGAGCCGGAAACACCGCCGCAGTCACCGGCCGGGTGGAGCCGCCGTCCGCCTCACCGCGCGGCAGCGTCACGGCCCGTACCGTTCGAACGACGACCCCGCAAGACGCCAACCGGTTTGAGGGACAACCAGTTCTACGCGACCGTCAGCCGGACGCTGCTCCGTACCGCGTTCTGGCCCCAACAGGGAGAGTGCGCCCCGCCCCGCTACTAAGCTGGCACCGGGATCACAGCCCCCGAGGCCCAGCCCCATATGAGAAGCTCGCGTCGTGATCGAGTCCTGGGCCTTTGCCGACAGCACTGCAGCGGTATCGGCCGAAGCGGCACTGCAGGAACTCCGTGACCGGATCGCGGCCGGGCTGCTGGAGGTCGGCCCCACGCTCGCGGGGTGCTCGTGGGTGCAGGGGCGGGTGGGGTCCTCGGCTCCGTGGCTCGAATGGGTGCCACTCGGGTGGGGCAGGTGGTCTGCGGGGTGATGGGTTTGACCGTACCTTTCGAGCGAGGGGGTCACTCAAGCGGAAGGCTGTCACTGGCATGGCTGGGAAGTTCGAGCTGTACATGGACGAGAGCGGGATGCACCGGTTCCGGCTCAAGGCGAGCAATGGGACGGTCGTGGTGACCGGGGATCCGCAGGAGAGCAAGGACGACTGTCTGAGGAGCATCGAGTCGATCCGCAA
Organism: Kitasatospora sp. NPDC096077; assembly: GCF_040303245.1. NCBI lineage: Bacteria > Bacillati > Actinomycetota > Actinomycetes > Kitasatosporales > Streptomycetaceae > Kitasatospora > Kitasatospora sp. NPDC096077. The sequence goes on from NZ_JBEOSV010000008.1 coordinate 108,708, forward strand.
GCTCGCGCCGTACGCGGAGCTCAAGGAGGCGGCCGGGTCGGTGTGACGCGGTGGGTCCGGGGCGCAGGTCGGCGGTGCAAATCGCCGACCCGCGTTCGCTTGTACGACAGATCCCTTTGGCCGGGTGCACGCCGGGCGTGGACAGAACTCAGGCATGCGCGTCGCCATCGTCACCGAATCCTTTCCTCCCGAGGTCAACGGAGTCGCCCACAGCGTGCTGCGGACGGCCGAGCACCTGCTCCGCCGGGGCCACCGGCCCCTCGTCGTCACCCCCGCGCCCGCGCGGGGCGCCCACTGCCCGCCGCAGACCTTCGGCTCCGGCACCGAGGCGGAGCGGATCCCCGTGGTGCGCATCCCGTCGATGCCGCTGCCGGGCTACCCGCAGGTGCGGATCGCGCTGCCCAGCCGGCAGCTGGCGGCCGCGCTCGGCGGGCACCGGCCGGACCTCGTGCACCTGGCCAGCCCGTTCGTGCTGGGGGCGCGCGGGATGCAGGTCGCGGCCCGGCTCGGGGTGCCCGCCGTGGCCGTCTACCAGACCGATCTGGCCGGGTACGCGCACGCCTACCGGGCCGGGCGGGGGCTCGGCGAGGCCGCGGCCTGGCGGCGGATCCGGGCCGTGCACCGGGCGGCCGCCCGTACCCTGGCGCCGTCCACCCCGGCCGCGCAGGACCTGACCGCGCACGGGGTGCCCCGGGTGCAGCTGTGGCCGCGCGGGGTGGACTCGGTGCGCTTCCACCCGCGGCACCGGGACGAGGCGCTGCACCGGGCGCTGGCGCCGGGCGGGGAGGTGCTGGTCGGGTACGTCGGACGGCTGGCGCCGGAGAAGCGGGTCGACCTGCTGGCGGCCGCGTCCGCCCTGCCCGGGGTGCGGGTGGTGGTGGTCGGGGACGGCCCCTCGGCGCCCGGGCTGAGGGCCTCGATGCCCGGCGCGGTGTTCCTCGGCCGCCGCACCGGCGAGGAGCTGGCCCGATGTTTCGCCACCCTGGACGTCTTCGTGCACACCGGCCCGCTGGAAACCTTCTGCCAGACCATCCAGGAGGCGATGGCCAGCGGGGTCCCGGTGGTCGGCCCGGCCGCCGGCGGCCCGCTGGACCTGGTCGCGCACCACCGCACCGGGCTGCTGGTGCCGCCCCGGGACGGCGCGGCGGTGGCCCGGGCGGTCGCCGAACTCGCCGCGGACCCGGCCCGGCGGGCCGCGTACGGGAAGGCCGGGCGGGCCGAGGTGACCGCCCGCACCTGGGAGGCGGTCGGGGACCTGCTGCTGCGGCACTACGCCGAGGTGCTGGCCGAGCACCGGGGGGTGCCGGTGTCGGCCGTGCTGCCGTTCGTCGCCCCCGCGGGGACCGCCTCCGCCCGCCCGGTGGTGCCGCCGCCCCTGCCGGAGGAGCTGCCCGCATGACGCCCCCGCCGCACGGCGGGCCGCTGACGATCGTGCGGCTCGCCAACTTCGTCACCCCGGTCTCCGGCGGCCTGCGCACCGCGTTGCTCCATCTGGGGGCCGGGTACCGGGCGGCCGGGCACCGGCCGGTCCTGATCGTGCCCGGTGAACGGCGCTCCGAGGAGGACACCGAACAGGGCCTGGTGGTCACCCTGCCCGGCCCGGTGCTGCCCGCCAGCGGCGGCTACCGGCTGCTCACCGACCAGCGGGCGGTGGCCGCCGAACTGACTCGGCTCGGCCCCGACCGGCTGGAGGTCTCCGACCGTACGACCCTGCGCTGGACCGGGAGTTGGGCTCGGCGGCACGGCGTCCGCTCGGTGATGGTCTCGCACGAGAGCGCCACCGGGCTGCTGCGCACCTGGGGCGTGCCCGGGCCGCTCGCGGGCGCGGCCGCCGACCGGCTCAACGCGGCGACGGCCCGCGCGTACGACGCGGTGCTGTGCACCACCGACTGGGCGGCGGCGGAGTTCCGCCGGATCGGCGTGCCCAACCTGGTCCGGGCGCCGCTCGGGGTCGACCTGACGGCGCTGCGGCCGCTGCCGGCGGAGCGCCGGGCAGCGGAGCGGGCCCGGTACGCGGCGGACGACGAGCTGCTGCTGGTGCTCTGCTCCCGGCTCTCCGCGGAGAAGCGGCCCGAGCGGGCGGTCGAGGCGCTGGCCCGGCTGCGGGCACGCGGCCTGCCCGCCGTCCTGGTGGTCGCCGGAGCCGGCCCGCTGCGGGACCGGCTGGCTGCCCGGGCCGCGCGGCTGCGGCTGCCGGTGCGGTTCCTCGGCCACCTGAACGGGCGCACCGAGCTGGCCGGACTGCTGGGCAGCGCGGACGTGGTACTGGCCCCCGGGCCGGTGGAGACCTTCGGGCTGGCCGCGATGGAGGCGCTGGCCTGCGGGACGCCGGTGGTGGCCAGCCGCTCGTCCGCGCTGCCCGGGCTGATCGGGCTCGCCGGGGTGGCGGCCGTCGACACCGGGGCCGGCTTCGCCGCCGCGGTCGGCCAGTTGCTGCGGCGGCCGGAGGAGGTACGGCGGGCGACCGCACGGGCGCAGGCGGAACGGTACGGCTGGCCCGCGGCGGTGGCCGGGTTCCTGGCGGCGCACGGGGTGCGGGCGCCTGGTGCGGGAACGACGGAGGACGGGGTCCGGCGGCCCGGCGCGGAGGCGGCGGCAGCGGAGGCGGAGGCGGACGGGGTGGTCAGCTCCGATGCGGGGGAAGGGGGGCGGGATGAGCGTGCTGGACGCCGGGCCTGACCGGGCGGCGGAGGACCGGCCCACGGCGGGCGAGCTGCTGCGTTTCGTGGCGCTCGGCGACTCCCTGACGGAGGGGATCGGGGACCAGGTCGGTGAGCAGTGGCGCGGCTGGGCCGCCCTGCTCGCACGGTCACTGGCACCCGAGGGGCAGTCGGTCGAGTTCACCAACCTGGCCTACGCCGGCGCTCTGACCGCGGATCTGACGACTCGTCAACTCCCGGCCGCGCTGGCCCGGCGGCCGCAGCTGGCGGCGGTGCTGGTCGGCGGCAACGACACCCTGCGGGCCGGCTTCGACATCCGGCGCACCACCCTGGAGTTGGACGCCACCCTGGGTGAACTGTCCGGCCACGGTGCCGTGTTGATGACCGCCTGTCTGCCCGACCCCGGCCTGCTGCTCCGGCTGCCCAAGCCGCTCGCCCGGCCGCTGGCCCGGCGGATGCGGGCGGTCAACACCGTGGTGCACGCCCTCACCCTGCGGCACCGGGCGGTGCACCTGCACATCGCCGAACTGCCCTGGACCGAGCAGCGGCACCTGCTGAGCGTGGACCGCCTCCACCCCAGTGCCGAGGGGCACCATCTGATCGCCCGCCGGTACTACGAACTGCTCGGCACGGCGGGGCACCCACTCGGCCCGCCGCCGACCGCCGCGCCCGCCGAGCCGCCACCGGGCCTGGCCGCCGACCTGTGGTGGATGGCCACTCGGGGCACCCGCTGGGTCTCCGCCCGCAGCACCGACCTGCTGCCGGGCCTGCTCGCCCTGGCGGCGGTGGAGGGCGCCGCCCGTCTGCGCGGGGCGAGCGGGCGGCACGACGAGCAGATGGCCCGGGCGGCGGCGCAGGCGCTGGCCTCGCTGGGGTGAGCCGGTCGGCCGGGTGAACCGGTCGGCCGGGTGGGTCCGGTGGGGAGCGGGATCACCCCTCGGGGTGGGGTCGGCCCGGGTGGCGAGTGGGAACCATCGGGTCGGCCGGGGTGTCGTCCCCGGGGAGTGATGGGGAGTGATGTGGCGGAAGGAGCCGGGGTGGAGACGTCGGACAGGGCGGGTCGGGGGATTCTGGCGGCGGCCGGGGTGCTGTTCCCGGACGGGCGGGGGCGCGTACTGGTGGTGCGGCTGCCGTACGACCGGAAGCATCCGGTGGCGGTCCCGGGTGGCGGTTGGGAGCCCGGCGACCTGTCACCGCGGGAGACGGCGGAGCGGGAGATCGCCGAGGAGCTGGGGTTCACGCCCCGGTTGGGGCCGCTGGCGTGCGTCGACTGGGCGATGATGCCGAGCCGTCCGCCGATCGTGGCGTACCTCTACTGGGCGGAGCCGCTGACGGCGGAACAGGTGGCGGCGATCCGACCGGACGCGGCGGAGGTCGGCGGCTGGGCCTGGCTGACGGCGGAGGAGGCGGGGCACGCACTGCCGCCCCGGCTGTCACGGCGGGTGACGGCCTGTCTGCGGGCGCCGCGTACCGCCGGGCCGCTGGAGCTGGAGGACAGCCGACCGGTCGGGCACACCCTGCGGGAGCTGCCGGCCGACGGTCCGGTGCCCGAGTACACCGGGCTGGCCGCCGTGTCCGGGTCGGGGGGCACGCCTGGACTGGGGAGCGCGCCCGGGCCGGCGGTGCAGCAGGCGTCGCCCGAAGCGCCGATGGACCGGGACACCTTCTACGCCACCCGGCCGCGGATCCGGGCGAAGGCGCGGACGCTGTTCACGGACGGTGACGGGCGGGTGCTGCTGGTGCGGCTGCGGCCGTGGGACGGGCCGCGCGGAGAGCGGCCGCACTGGACGCTGCCCGGCGGCGGGGTCGAGGCGGAGCGGGAGACGCCCCGTACGGCGGCGCGGCGGGAGGTCCGCGAGGAGCTGGGCTGGGAGGTCGAGCCCGGGTCGCTGCTGGCACTGGACTGGCAGCCGGGGACGGCGGCCGATCCGGGGGCCGATCCGGCGACCGGGCAGGACACCGCCGTCCTGGTGTACGTGTACGACGGCGGCACGGTGACGGAGGAGCTGCTCGGCTCGATCAAGCTGCAGGAGCAGGAGCTGGTGGAGTGGCGGCTCTGCGACCCGGCCGAGGCGCGGACGCTGCTGTCCGGGCCGTCCTGGGAACGGGTGGCCGCCGCGCTGGCGGCCCGGGAGCGGGCGGCCGGGCCGGTCGAGCTGGTGCGCGGGCGGGCGGGGTGGTCCGGGTCGTCCCGGTGATCGGGGCAGTCCCAGTGATCGGGGCAGTCCCGGTGACCGGGGCAGTCCCAGTGATCCGGGTAGTCCCAGCGATCGGGGTGGTCCGGCGGTCGGGAGGTTCAGGAGGTTCAGGAGCGCCCGGTCGGTGAACACTGGGAGCATGCAGAACGCGATCACTGAGGTACTGGCCGGCCGGCGGGTCGAGGCGGTCAGCGGCGGAGTCCGGCTCGACCTGCGGCTCGACGGGCCGGTGACCGTACGGGTGGCGCACGAGTTCCGCTTCGCGGCGCCGTCCTTCGCCGCGCCGGACGAGGTCGAGCACTTCTTCCCGGCGCTGACCTTCCGGCCGACCCCCACCCTGCTGACGCTGGTCGGCCGAACCGTCGGCACCGCCCGGATCACCCTGGCCGGCGGCCTGGAGCTGGGCTTCGCGGAGGGCGGTGCGCTGTCCGTCCCGCCGCACGCGGTGCTCGCGCCGTGGAGCGTGCTGACCGCGGAGGGCGCGGTGTGCGCGGGGCTGGCGGGCGGCGAGGTCCGGTGGACGGAGCCCGGCGGGGCGTGAGCCGCCGCCGGGGCCTCGTCGACCGGGGCCTCGTCAAGCGGGGATCCGCCGGACAGGCCCTGAGGGACCGGGGCGGGATCAGACCTCCAGGTCGGCCTCGATCCTGGTGAGCTGGTGGCGGGCCATCGCCAGGTTGGCCCGGCCCTTGTCCAGCGCGAGGTAGAGGAACAGGCCCTTGCCGGTGCGGCCGGCCAGCGGGCGGATCAGGTGGTACTGGCTGCTCAGCGTGATCAGGATGTCCTCGATGCCGTCCTGTAGGCCGAGCATGTCCATGGTGCGCATCTTGGCGCGGACCACGTCGGTGTTCCCGGCCGCGGCCACGTTGAGGTCCAGGCCGCCGGGGCCGTCGAGGGTGGCGAGCGCCATGCCGCTGTTGTAGTCCACCAGGGCCGCGCCGATGGCGCCCTCGATGGTGGTCATGGCCTGCTTGAGCGCGCCGGGTGCGTCGGTCATGTCTGGTCAACTCCCGTTGGTTGGTGAGGTGGTGGGATGGTGAGGTGGTGGTGCAGGGGGGTTCGCTCAGAGCGCGTCGCGCGGGTCCTTGGGCACCAGGGCGTCGTTCAGCAGCTCGGCGATGCGCCGGGCGCAGCGGCGGGCCTCCAGGTGGAGCCGGCCGACGTTGACGTCCGGGAGTGCCAGCAGGGTGAGCACGCAACTTCCGCCGGCCGCGTAGGTGGCCACGTAGCCGTGCTCGCCGCGCACCACCGACTCGCGGAACTCGCCCTGGCCGGTGCTGTCGGCGAGCCGTTGGGCGAGCGAGAGCGAGGCCGCCGTCATCGCGGCCAGGCCGGAGGGTTCGGTTCCGTGGGTGTCGTGCGCGATCAACAGGCCGTCCACGCTGGCCACCAGGCCGCCCGCGAGGTGCGGGACACGGCGTTTGACGGCGCGGAGTTCGGCGAGCAGCTCGGTCTCCAAGGCGATCAGTTGTCTCCTTCCGACACGCTGCTTGAGCGCCCGCCTCATGGCCGGTACGACGGGGTCGTGGGCGGAGAGTGGCTCAAAGTCGGGCCTCCAGAAGGTCTCGGACCCGGGTCAGCAGCGCGATGTCCGGGTCGGGGACGGCCAGCGGGTGGGCCGCTGCCGTGGTGGGCGGTCGGTCGGGGCACGTGGGGGCGGCGGGGCTGGGGGACGGGGTGGTGCGGAGCGTGGCGCCGGGGATCCTGCGGTGCAGGCCGCCGACCGGCCGCGGGGGTGCGGAGGCCGGGGGCGGTGCGGCCGTCGGGACGGGGGCGGTCGGCGCGGCGTGCCGTGGGAGCTCGTGTCGCGGAGCGTCGTGCCGCGGGACCTCGTGCCGGGGGACGTCGTGCCGGGGGACGTCGTGCCGCGGGGCGTCGTGCCGCGGGGCATCGAGCAGGCCCGCGGCGGCCAGGCGGCGGACGTCCGCCGTCACGCCGAAGCCGGAGCGGCCGAGCAGTCGGGCCAGGTCGGCCGGGGTTCTTCGGCCGTCGGCGTGGTCGAGCAGTTCGCGTCGACGGCGGCCGGGCGGGCGGTGCGCGGGGCACCGGCCGCGCTCGACCGGACGGACCGGGGCGGTGTCGAGCTGCGGCCAGGGCCAGATCCGGTCGAGGAGTTGGTGCCGGCGCTCGACCTCGCGGCCCAGCCGGACCGGGTCAACCAGCGCCACCGTGCCGAGCCAGTGCCGGACCTCGGGCTCGAACCGCCAGGTGCCGCCGGCCCGGTCGGCGAGGACGAAGTAGGCGGCGTCGAACAGTGTTCCCAGGTGGCCGAGTTCGAGCTCGCCGCGGCTGAGCAGCTGTCGCTCCACCAGGACTTCGCCGACCCGGCCGCGCGGGCCGTGGTCGTGCAGCAGCTCGGCCCAGCCCGCACGGGTGATCCGGCCGCAGCCGGTCAGCAGGTCGGCCAGGCCGGGGGCGCGCGGGGACTCGGCGGCGGCCACCTGGCCGTCGACCAGGTGCAGGCTGCCGAGCGGACCGTACAGGGCGCCGGTGGCACGGCGGGCGGCGAGCAGGGAGACGGCCTCGCCCGGGGTCCGCGGCGGGACCGCCCCGGCCTGGCCGACGGGTTCGGTCAGGGACGGCGCGGCGGTCATGCGGGCCACCGCCGTCGGACCCGGCCGAACGGGCACGGGGAGTGGAGCGGGGAGTAGAGCGGGGAGCGGGACGGGGAGTGGAGTGGGAACTGGAGTGGGAAGTGGAGCGCGGCCTGGCGCGAGGTGTCCGGGTGACCGGCTGGCCGGAATGCGACGGTCGGTGCGAACCCGGCGCTCACCCCAGCACCAGTTCCTCGGCGAGGGCCTGGAGCCGGAAGCGGGCGGCCGCGAGGTTGCCCGTCGAGCGGTCCAGCCAGAGGTGCAGGACGAGTCGGCCGTCGAAGACGGTGTCGATGAAGCGGATCAGGTGGTAGTTGCGGCCCGCAGTGACGATGATGTCCTCCAGCGGTGCGCGGGGGTCCTCCGTCGCGGTGAAGGTCTGGCTCTCAACTGCCGCTCGCACCACATCGGTTGCCTCGGCGGCCGCGGTCTCGTGCTCACCGGACGGGCCTTCGCCGAGACTGCCGAGGGCGAGGCCGCTGCCCCAGTCGACCAGGCTCGCCGAGCGGGCTCCGGCGATCGCCATCGCTCCGGAGAGACAGTCGTCGATACCCGGCACACCGGCTCCTTCGAGGGGGGTCTGGGTGGCCGGACGCAGTGCGACTCCGGCCGGGTCGCCACCAGCAGTGGCAGCTTCGACACGGAAGGCTACTGCCGGTTTCCGTAGGACGAACATTCCAATGGCATATTCACATCAGCTACCGCTAGTTCCAGCCAAGGTGTGACGAAGCGTCATGACCGCCTCACGGGCAAACCCGCTGGCCGCGCGGCCGCCCCGGACCGCCGACCGGCGGCCACCTGGTGTGGCACCTTGGCCGATAGGGGGCTGCAGCCGAGGGTTTCGAGGACGAAAATGCGATAAGAGGACACGCCCGTCGGCGAGGTCGCCGATCCCCGCGCCGTGCACCGGAGATACCGGAGATGACGGAGATGACGAAGGGGCCCGTTCCACGGAATGGAACGGACCCCTTCGGATGGAGCGCCAGGCCCGGATCGCACGGACTCTCCCTACTGAAAGTAGGGCGTACTCTGGTAGTACCACTGACGCATGTTCGGAGGATCTTCGTTTCGGAAGATCATTTCCCCTCGACGAGATGAACAGTAGCAGCTCATCGCGCCTGGTCAGAAATCGAACCCCGGACTCCGCCCGGGGCCCCACCGAGGGCGCGGCTCAGACCTGACCGACGGCCTCGGCGAGCAGTCGGTAGGAGTCCAGCAGCGCGGTGCGGTCGTAGGTGCTGGTGGCCACCAGGAACTCGTCCGCACCGCTGCGCGCCACCAGGGCGGCCAACTCGGCGGCGACCTGCTCCGGAGTGCCCGCGATGTGGCCCTTGAGCGACTGCTCGAACGCGGCCCGCTCCCGCGCGCTCATCGCACGCGCGAGGATCTCGTCGGCCGGCGCCAGCGGCGGGAACTCCCCGTGGGTGCGGGAGTAGGCGCCCGCCCAGGCCTCCGGGACGAGCAGGTCGCGCGCCCGCTCCTCGGTCTCCGCCACCGCGACCGTGCCCGAGACCACCACGTACGGCTCGGCGGCCTGGGCGGAGGGGCGGAAGCGGCTGCGGTAGGCCTCGATCGCGGCGAGCATCCGCTCCTCGCCGCGGGCGGCGGCGATGACCAGCGGCAGCCCGGCGTCGGCGGCCAGGTCGGCGCCCGCGCCGGTCGCCAGGACGAAGGCCGGTACGTGCAGGCCCTCGGCCGGGCGGGCGTGGACGTCGCGGTGCACCTGCTGCGAGCCGTCGAAGTAGCCGAGCAGCTCGGTCAGCTGGCCGCCGAAGTCGTCCGCGGCGTCCTTCTCCCGCCCGAGCGCCCGCCGGACGCCGTCGGTGAAGCCCACCGAGCGGCCGAGCCCCATGTCGATCCGCCCCGGGAACAGCGCCGCCAGCACACCGAACTGCTCGGCCACCACCATCGGTTGGTGGTTCGGAAGCATCACCCCGCCGGTGCCGACCCGGATCCGGGTGGTGGCCGCCGCGACCGCCGCGGCGAGCACCGTCGGCGCCGACCCGGCCACCCCGGGCACGCCGTGGTGCTCGGAGACCCAGAACCGGTGGTAGCCCAGCCGCTCGGCCTCGCGGGCGAAAGCCACCGTGTTCCGAAGCGCCTGCGCCGGCTCCTCACCCTCTCTCGTCCGGGAGCGGTCGAGGACGGAGAGCCTTGTCGCGGGCGTAGCGCTGGTCACGTCGGTGCACAACACCCGGCCGCCGGGTGGGCATTCCCCGGGGCCGGTGCGGCCCGCCGCCCGGTCATCGCCCACCGGGCTCGGCACCGGCCCCGGAGTCGGAGCCGGAGCCGAGAACGGACCCGGACCCGGAGCCGGAAGCGGAACCGACCGAGGAGTCACGCCCGGCCACCACCGCGGCCCGGGCGCCCACCGCGGGTATTCGACCCGGGCGCCCGCCCGCAGCCGTGCGGCGGCGGCCCCAGGGCTTGTACACCGACAGGATGACGTTGAACAGGTAGAGCACGAGCGCGACCGCCGGAACGATCACCGTGTTGTAGCGGACGAACCCCAGCTCCGCCACCGGGATCGGGCCGGTCGGGTGCGCGTCCGCCAGGCGGACCGCGTCGTGCAGCCGCGCGGTGAGGGCGAAGACCGAGGCGGCCATCGCCCCGAGCGTCAGCCAGAACTTGGTACTCACCCAGTAGTAGCGGAACAGGCCCCAGGACGTGCCGAGCCCCAGCGCCACCCCGCTCAGGAAGGTGAGCAGGCTCAACGGCAGGATCAGCGCGTCACCGAGCATGCCCATCGCCCGGTAGGCGGTTCTCAGCCGGTCGGCGTCGTCGGTGGTCAGCGCCGTCACCGCCAGGGTGAGCAGGCAGAGCATCAGCGCCAGCCAGCTCACCGAGACGACGACGTGCAGGACCACCAGGCGCTTGCGCGCCCCCGGCGACAGCCGGCGGCCTCCGGACCGCCGCGCCGCGCCGGGGGCGGGGTCGGGGGCGGGCCCGGACAACGCGACGGCTCCGGTGGACGAGCGCACGGGTACCTCCTTCGAGTCGGGGTCACGACGACGCGCCCAGACTCCCCCGTCCGCCCCTCCTCGGGCATCTGACGAGGGAAGTAACCTCGACTACTCCCAGGCGAGTACGCACCAGGCGCCCTCCCCGCCGAAGAACTCCCCCAGGAGTACGACCGGCGAGGACGCAGGGAAGCCGGCGGCGAGGGAGCCGACCGCCGCTCCCCCGCCGCCGGCCGGCTCAGTCCGTCACCGCCGGCCCGCTCAGTCCGTCACCGCGAACCCCTGCGCCGCGCCCAGCCGCTGGAGCGAGTCCCGCCCGGGGATACCGTCCGCGGCCGCCCCGGTGTACCCGCACCGGCGCTGCCAGCCCGCGTACGCCGTGACCGTGAGCGAGCCGTAGGAGCCGTCCACCCAGCGCTGTTCGAGCAACCCCTCGTCCGCCAGCGCCTGTTCGACGATCGCCACCTCGGCCCCGTAGGTCCGGTGACCCTGCTCGGCCCCCGGATCGGTGTGCGCGGCGGCGACCACGTGGGCGACCGAGACCGTGCGCGGTCCGGGCAGGTAGCCGAGCAGCCGGCGCAGCGAGCCCTCGCCGGGGACGCCGTCCGCGGCCTGGCCGGTGTAGCCCAGGCTCGCCTGGTAGTCGGCGTAGTTCTCGGTGTCCGCGTCCGTCCAGTCCGGTCCGGGGCCGGACCGGTAGTGGCTGCCGAAGCCGCCCGCGACCAGCGCCCGGCCGACCGTGGTGACCTGGTAGCCGTGGGCGCCGTAGCCGTACGCCAGGCCGTTGATGGTGCTCTGGTAACGGGCCGGGGTGCCGGCCGGCGGCGCCGGGTGCTGGTGCGGGGGCGGGTCGGAGGGGGAGCCCGGTCCGCCGGGGAAGGCGGGCCAGGAGCCCGGGTCGACGTGGTCGTTGTACGGCACGTGGGCATGGGCGTACCAGCCGGCCCGGCTCTCCCACACCTGCTCGTCGCGGTGCTCGGAGAAGTCGGTCGGCCGCCCCATCGGCCACACGTCGGGCACCCCCCAGGAGGAGATCCAGGCGTGGATCAGCGCCCAGCCCGCGCACGGGGTGTCGACCAGCCGCGGGTAGACCGTGCCCTGGTGGCGGCAGTACGGGAAGAACACCGCCTCGATCTGGATCACCACCCGCCCGGCCCGGTTGGTGCGGGTCGGGCTCTGGTCGGGGCTGAGCAGGCTCTTGGAGCGGGAGTCGGCGGGGAACAGCTGCGTCGTGCGTCCGGTGAACGGGTCCCAGACCAGGTGCGGGGCGTCGCCGGCGCCGGGGCCGGTGAAGTACCCGACCAGGTCCTCGTAGGAGCACCAGTCCTGCGGTGCGGCGGCGGTGGCGTTGCGGTCCCAGGTGATGTGGGCGATGGCCTTCGGCGGGTACTGGTGGTCGGTCGGCGCGTGGTCGCCGAGGTCGTGGATCTCGGCACCGGGCAGCCACGGTTCGGGCATGCTGGCTCCTCCGAACGGCGTAATGACGTCATTGCCGGTATCGGCAGGTACGCGTCGGGGATTGACCCCGGCGGCGCGATCGGTGGCGCAGTGAGGGGCGTTGAACCTCCCGGGCCCGTACGGCCGTTCGGATCAACAAGAGGAATTCGTCCGCAGGTACGGACCGGGGCTCGCGACGCGTGCCGCCGGATCCGTACTCAGTCCTGCCCGGAAAAGGGGCCGGGGAAAGCCCGGGAGGCCCCGGAAGCCGCCTGGCGGGGGCGCATTCCACCCCGCCGCGGCCGCCCTGTCAATCGTTGACTTCGCAAGTGGTCTAGTCCAGCGTGGTGCGCCCGACGCATTCATGTCGCCGTCGCCGCACCGATTCTGACGATCAGACGGAGATCCACCGCCATGCAAAGAGTCTGCCTCGCCCTGCCCACCATGCGCCCCTGCCCCGAGACCATCGCGGAACTCGCCGAGGAGGCGGCCTACGCCGTCGCGACCTTCGGGGTCGAGGTGCACCTCCTGATCCTCGACACCACCGGAGCGGCCGCGTTCGCGCAGAACGCGGCTGCGGTGGCGGCGCTGACCCCGACCCCGGGCGTGGTCGTCCACCACCTGGGCGAGGCGCGGCAGCGGGAGTTCCTGCGCCGGGTGACCGAGCGCTCCGGGGCCGCCGACCCCGCACTGCTGCTCGATCTGATGCTCCCGGAGGCCGTCGCCTACGGTTCCTGCGTCAACCGGCTGTTCCTCGGCGCCGCCGCCCTGGGCTGCAGCTCCACGCACCTGCGCAACGACGACGCCGACTTCCAGGTCGTCGACGGCCGGAAGGTCTTCCCGATCCACCACGAGCTGCTCTCGATCGGCCGACCGGCCGGCGAGGCGGTGGCCGGGGTGTCCCGCTCCCGGCTCGACCCGGCCGACGCGGACAAGCCGGTGATGCTGGTCAGCGGGTCCTTCATCGGCGAACTCAACGTGGACATCAGCGAGATCCACGAGCTGGACCCGGCCGTCTACCGCGACATCGTGCGCCTGTGGACCCCGCCGGTGTGGCCGGAGGAGGACCGGGACGCCATGGTGGACGTCTCCTTCAAGGGCTCCGACTCCGGACCGTTCAGCACCGACGACTCCGTCCTCGGCGTGCCCGACATCTGGGACGTCTACATGTGCAACATCGCCCTGGACCAGCGCTCCTACGAGGCACTGCCGCTGCCGCCCGCGACCGAGACCATCGGCAGCGACTACGCCCTGCTGCACGCCCTGGTCCACTCCCGGCTGCCCGGCGTCGTCCACAACCGCCACATCGTCAACTACTACACGCCCGAACGCCGCACCGGCACCGGCTTCATCGCCTACCAGCTGCGGTTCGTCAAGTTCCTGCTCTCGATGCTGTACCTGTACCCGGTCTACGGCGGGATGATCGACATCGGTCGCGAACTGCTGGACGAGCGGCACGAGTTGCGGGTCGAGCCGATCATCGGCCTGGCGCGGGGCGCCGTCGACTGGGACCGGGCCGGGAACGAGCACTGCCTCGACGTCCTGGACCGCTCGTACCGCAAGCTGGGCGGCAAGTACACCGAACTCGCGGACGTGGTGGCCGGGCAGCGCCGGCGACTGCTGGACGAGGCGCAGCGGGACGCCGGGCTCTGGGTGGTGCTGACCGAGGCCTGGGCGGCGCTGGTGGCCGCCGCGCGGGCGGAGGGACTGCACGCTGACCCGGCCGCAGGCACGGCGGCTGCGGGAAGTGCGGCTGCGGACGGCACGACGGAGGTGCCGAGCCGGTGAGCGAGGACCTCCGGATCCGTCTGCTGGCCGACGGCGACTGGGACGCCGTGGTGGCGCTGGAGCACGACGCCTACGCGGCCGACGGCCTGTCGGAGGGACGGGAGGCGCTGCAGTCCCGGGCCCGCAACTCGCCGGGCACCTGCTTCGTGCTGGAGCAGCACGGCGTCGTGCGCGGCTACCTGCTGAGCCTGCCGTACCCGCCGCTGCGCTGCCCGGACCTCTCCCGGGCGGAGGACACCGCGTACACCTCGGACAACCTGCACGTGCACGACCTGGTGATCGCCGAGGAACTGCGCGGCCGGGAGGTCGCCCTGGGGTTCATGCGGCACTTCCGGGCGCACGCCGAGGAGTTGGGCTACGAGCGGATCTCGATGGTCGCGGTGCGCGGGGCGGACATCCTGCTGCGACTGCTCGGCTACCGGGCGCACCGGGAGGTGGCGGTGCCGGACTGCTACGGGCGGCGCGCCGTCTACATGTCGACACCCGTGCACTGACCGGAGGCGACGTCCGGGACGGAGGATCACCCGGTCGGAGCAGTCCGGACGGCAGGGGTCCCTCCGCGGGCCCACCGTCCCCACGGCCGGGCCCGCCGCGATATTCGACGGCGGGCCCGGCCGGACCGCGGGCAGAATGCGCGAATGCCATCGCTGCTGCACGCCGTCGCCCGCAACCCCGCCCTGCCGCCCGAACTGCTCCGGCAGCTGCTCAACCGGGCCGAGACCGACGGTGAGCTGGCGTGGGCGCTCGCGGACCGGCCGGACCTCGGCCCGGAGCAGGTCCGGCAGCTCGCCGAACGGCACGAGGGCGCCGCCCTGCTGCTCGCCGAAGCCGGGCTGCTGGGCGCCGAGGACGTGGATCCGCTCACCCGGCCGACCGCGGCGGTCCGGCTGCTGGACGAGGGGCGCGGGAAGCCCGACTGGGCGCTGCTGCTGGCCCGCTCTCCGGACCCGGCCGTCCGGGAGCGGCTCGCCGCCTGCCCGGACCTGCCGCCGGACGCCGCCGGGCTGCTCGCCCTCGACGAGTCCGTCGACGTGGTGGCCGAACTCGCCGTCAACACCACCCACGCGGACCTGCTGACCCACCTGGCGGCGCACCCGGTGGCGAGGGTCCGACGCTGGGCGGCGGCGAACGAGGCGATGCCCGCCGAGCTGCTGGCCGCCCTGCTGGACGATCCGGAGGTGCCGGTCCGCGAGCAGGCGGCGGGCAACCCGGCGACCCCGGGGGCGGCCGCCGCCCGGCTCGCGGCCGATCACGTGATGGTCCGGCAGACCCTCGCCACCCACCCCGGGCTGCCCGCCGACGCGTACCACCGCCTCGGCGGGGACGAGATCCCCCTGGTCCGCGCCAACCTCGCCGGGAACCCGGGGATCGACGACCCGCTGATCCGCCGACTGGCCGAGGACGACGGCCACGACGTCCGGCGTTCGCTCGCCCACCACCCACGCGTCCCGCTCGACGTGCTCGCCCGGCTCGCCGCCGCCACCAGGACCGGACCGGCCCTGCTCCCCCGGATCGCCACCGCCGACCCCGCCGAACTCACCGAGCTCGCGGGGTCGTCGGAGCCCCGGGTCCGCGCGCTCGTCGCCGCGCGCCGCGACCTGCCGGCCGCCCTCCGCGACCGGCTGGCCGCCGACCCGGACGCCAGGGTGGTCAAGGCGGTGGCTCCGCACCCCGGTCTCGCCGGGCGCCGACTCTCCCTGCTGGTCGACCGCTTCGGCCCCGGAGTGGCCACCGCCGTGGCCCGCAACCCCGGCACCCCGACCGACCTGCTGGACCGTCTCGCCGCCCTCCCACTGGCCGGCCGGGCCCGGCACGCCGTCGCCGCCCACCCGAACGCCTCCCCCGCCCTCCTCGCCGACTGCCTGGCCGCCCCGGACCGGCGCACCGCCGAGGCGGCCGCCGCCAACCCGGCCCTGCCGGTGGCGGTGATGGCGGAACTGGTGGCGGGGCACCCGTACGGCCCATGACGGCCGGCGCCGGGGCGGTGCGGGTGACCGCCGCGTCCGGATGCGGTTGCAGTTCAGTCTCCGTTCAGTCCGCCAGGGGTGTGTCGGGGCCGCCGGTCCGGGAGGCTGATGGCAACGGCTCATGCGGTGGGGGGGAGTTGCCATGGGGGACGGCCGGGAGCTGGTGCCGGGTGTGGTGGAGGCGCTGCTGCGGTTGGCCCGGGGTGAGACGGGCGGGGCGCGACAGGCGGTGGCCGAGGTGGTGCGGGCCCGGCTGCGGCTGATGCCGGAGGGGGCGCGGGCCGTGACGGTGGCCGACGCCGCGCCGGGCGACCCCCGGGTGCGGGGCGCGCTGACCGCGGCCGTCGTCCAACTGCTCGCCACTGACCCGGGGTTCGCCCAGTACCTGGGCACCACCGCGCTCGCCGGGCCGGGCGATCCGAGTACCGTCCAGCTGCGGACCGGCCCGGCGGGCGGGCCTGCCACGGTCCAGTTGCGGACCGGCCCGGCGGGCGACCCCGCCACGGGCCCGGACGGCGACCCGGCCACCGTGCAGCTCCGGACGGGCGCGGAGGCCGATCCGGCCACCGTCCAGCTCCGCACGGGCCCGGAGTCCCCGTCCGGCCCGAGCACCGTGCAGCTGCGGGTCGGCCCGGCCGCCGCCGGGGCCCGGGCCCTGGCCGCCGGGCGCGGCAACGCCGCCCTCATCGTCGCCCTGGCCCTGGTGCTGATCGCCGCGCTGGTCGCGCTCGGCATCAACCTCGGTTCCCGCCCGCTGCTGCGCCCCACCGGGCCCGACTTCGCCCACGCCGCGCGCACCGTCCGCGACCCCGCGCAGTTGCAGGGCGTACTGCCGGACGGGGCGTCGCTGCCGGGCGGCTGGCAGGTGGCGGCCGCGCCGCAGTCCGGGACCGGCAGCGGGGCCGCGGTGCCCTGCCTGCTGCCGGACGCCTGCGACCGGCAACTCGCCTACGCCACCGTGACGTTCCGTGCCGCTCCGGTCCAGGCCGCACGGTTCACCGTGGTCACCTTCGCCTCCGCCGACGCCGCCGACCGGGCCTTCGACGGGAGCCTGACCCAGGTCGACGGCGCGGGCGACGCGACCACGGTGACCGTCCCGTCGATCGGCGACCGGAGCGCCGCCCGCACCAAGGGGGCGAGCATGGCGGAGGTGCTGGTCCGGGTCGGCCCGACGCTGCTGTCCGTACGGGACGACGGACCGGGCGCGGCGGCCGCGGCGCCCGTCCTGCCCCCGCTCGCCCGGCTGCTCGCCGAACGCGCCCAGCAGGCCGTGGACGGCCGCAGCCCGGACGCGGTCTCCGCTCCGGCGACTGAGCGCTCAGCCCTCCCGCGCGGCCCGTAGGCTCCGCACGCCCCAAACGCCCCGCCCCCGACGCACGCCCCGCACGCCCCGCAGGCCGCACCGGCCCGCGGGGCGTTCGCGTTGCCCCGGCACCCGACACCCGACACCCAGAGCCCCTTCCGCACCTCCCTCCCCTGTAGTCCGAATGCATGTATCGCTCTCTTGACTGGCGTCACGAGCACGCCATACTGGCTTCACTCCCGCCCGCACGACGAGGTGCCAGCCCATGGAGCTCTCCCCCTCAGCGCACGTGGACACGTTCTGTCGAGACCATCTCCCGCCCTTCGAGCAGTGGCCCGAACTCCTCTTCGACCTCCCGGAGTTGGCCTACCCCGACCGCCTGAACTGCGCGGCGGCCCTGCTCGACGACACCATCGCCCGGCTCGGGCCCGACCGCCGCTGCCTGCTCACCCCCACCGACCGGTGGAGCTACGGCGAACTGCGCGACCACGCCGACCGGATCGCCCGGCTGCTCACCGAGGAACTGGGCCTGGCCACCGGTAACCGGGTCCTGCTGCGCGGCCCCAACACGCCCTGGCTGGCCGCCTGTTGGCTCGGCGTGCTGAAGGCCGGCGGCGTGGTGGTCACCACCGTGCCGCTGCTGCGCGCGGCCGAACTGACCGAACTGACCGGGATCGCCCGACCCGCCCTCGCCCTGTGCGACCACCGCTTCCTCGCCGAGCTCGACCGGGCGGACACGCCCGGCCTGCGGATCCTGTCCTTCGGCGGCCCCGGCCCCGAGGACCTCACCGCCCGCTGCGCCGCCCACCGCCCCGGCTTCACCGCCGTGCCGACCGCCGCCGACGACGTCGCGCTGATCGCCTTCACCTCCGGCACCACCGGCCGCCCCAAGGCCACCCTGCACTTCCACCGCGACGTGCTGGCCAACGCCGACACCTTCTCCCGGCATCTGCTCCGCCCCACCCCCGACGACCTGTTCACCGGCACCCCGCCGCTCGGCTTCACCTTCGGCCTCGGCGGCCTGCTGGTCTTCCCCCTGCGCGTCGGCGCCGCCAGCCTGCTGCTCGAACAGGCCACCCCCGAGCAGCTCACCGAGCAGGTCGCCCGCCACGGCGCGAGCGTGCTGTTCACCGCGCCGACCGCCTACCGGGCGATCCTGGCCGCCGGGCTGGCCGACCGGCTGGCGGGCGTACGGCGCTGCGTGTCGGCGGGCGAGCCGCTGCCCGCCGACGTCTGGGCGGCCTTCCACGCCGCCACCGGCCGACGGCTGATCGACGGCATCGGCGCCACCGAGCTGCTGCACGTGTTCATCTCCGCCGCCGACGACGACATCCGGCCCGGCGCGACCGGCCGTCCCGTCCCCGGCTACCGGGCGGCGATCCTCGACGAGCACGGCGACCCCGTCCCGGACGGCCGACCCGGACTGCTCGCAGTCAAGGGCCCGACCGGCTGCCGCTACCTGGACGACGAGCGCCAGCGCGACTACGTCCGCAACGGCTGGAACCTCACCGGCGACACCTACCTGCGCGACCGGGACGGGTACTTCTGGTACCAGGCCCGCAACGACGACATGATCGTCTCCGCCGGCTACAACATCGCCGGCCCCGAGGTGGAGCAGGCGCTCGCCGCCCATCCGGCGGTCGCCGACTGCGCCGTGGTGGCCGCACCGGACGAGCGGCGCGGCACGGTGGTCAAGGCGTACGTGGTGCTGCGCGAGGGCGTGTCAGCGGGCGCCGAAACCGTCAAGGAGCTCCAGGAGCACGTCAAGCACACCATCGCACCGTACAAGTACCCGCGCGCCGTCGAGTTCGTCCCCGAGCTGCCGCGCACCGCGACCGGCAAACTGCTGCGCACCGAACTCCGCCGGAGGGCCGCCCTGGAACCGCGACCGAACCCCGCCAGCGTCACCGTCGAGCGCCGGGTCGAGTGGTCGGACACCGACGCCGCCGGGCACTACCACTTCTCCGCCGTCCAGCGCTGGGCCGAGGCCGCGGAGGCGGCGCTGCTGCGCCGGCTCGGGCTGGCCGAGCTGTTCGGTCGGATCCCCCGGGTGCACTTCGAGGCGGACTACCGGGAACGGCTCTGGTTCGGGGACGTGGTCCGCACCGAGCTGCGGGTGGTCCGGGTCGGCGGTTCCTCGCTGCACTACGCCTTCGAGGTGCACGGCCCGCAGGGGCTGGCGGCCAGCGGCCGGATGTCGGTGGTGCACGCCGCGCCGCGGGCCGGGGGCGCCGAGCCCTGGCCCGACCCGGTCCGCCGGGCGCTGACCGAGGCCGGGCCGCAACAGGCCGAGGTGCTGGCATGACGACCGGAGCGCGGCCCACGGCCGGCCCCGCCCGCCGGATCGCCGTCATCGGCGCCGGCCCCGGCGGCCTCTACTTCGCCGCGCTGGCCCGGCAGTTGGACCCCGACCGCGAGATCACCGTGTTCGAACGCGACGGCCGGGAGGACGAGTTCGGCTTCGGCGTGGTCTTCTCCGACGAGACCCTGGACGGCATCGCCCAGGCCGACCCCCAAGTCTTCGCGGCGATCAGCGCCGAGTTCGCCCGCTGGAGCGACATCGACATCCGCTACGCCGGCCAGGTCCGCACCAGCGGCGGGCACGGCTTCGCCGCGCTGGACCGCAACCGGCTGCGCGCCGTCCTGCAACAGCGCTGCGCCGAACTGGCGGTGGACGTGCGCTACCGCACGCCGGCCCCGCCGGTCGCCCGACTCACCGCCGACTACGACCTGGTGGTGGCCGCCGACGGCATCCACTCGGCCACCCGGTCCGGCTGCCCCGAGGCCTTCCGCACCGAGCTGGACGAGCGGCACTGCCGCTACATCTGGCTCGCCACCGACCGGGTCTTCGAGGCCTTCACCTTCATCGTCGAGGAGTTCGACTTCGGCACCGTCCAGGTGCACGCCTACCCGTACAGCGCCACCCGCTCGACCTTCATCGTCGAGATCGCCGCCGATGCCTGGCGCCGCGCGGGCTTCGAGGCCCTCGCCGCCCGGGAGTTCGCCCGCGGCGAGAGCGACCTGGCGAGCGTGCGGCGCTGCGCGGAGCTGCTCGCCGGCCACCTGGACGGCCACCGGCTGATCCCCAACGCCTCCCGCTGGATCCGCTTCACCACGGTGCGCAACGCCAGTTGGCGCCACCGCAACCTCGTCCTGCTCGGCGACGCCGCGCACTCCGCCCACTTCTCGATCGGCTCCGGCACCAAACTGGCCCTGGAGGACGCCCTCGCACTGGCCGCCTCGCTCGCCGAACAGCCCACCCTGGACGAGGCTTTGGCCGCCTACGAGGCCGAACGGCGGCCGGTGGTGGAGTCCACCCAACGCGCCGCCCAGGCCAGCCTGGAGTGGTTCGAGACGGTCGGCCGCCGCACCGGGCAGGGCGTCGACCAGTTCGCCTTCAACCTGCTCACCCGCAGCCGCCGGGTCACCTACGGCAATCTGCGCGCCCGCGACCCGGAGTTCACCGCCGCCGTGGACACCGCCGTCGGCGGCTCGCCCGGGGTGCCGCCGATGTTCCGGCCGCTGAAGCTGAGCACGCTGGAGCTGCGCAACCGGATCGTCGTCCCCCCGCTGGCGACCTTCACCTCCCCGGACGCGCTGCCCAGCGCCTTCGACCGGGCCCAGTTGACCGCCCACGCGCTCGGCGGTGCCGGGCTGGTGATCGCCGGGATGACGGCGGTCGACCCGGCGGGCCGGGCCACCGACCGCTGCCCCGGGCTGTGGACCGACCGCCAGGAGGCCGCCTGGGCCGAACTCCGGTCATCGGTGCGAGCGGTGAGCGACACCCCGATCGGCCTCCAGCTCACCCACGCCGGCCGCCGGGGCGCCACGGAGGCGCCCGGACCGGACGGCATCGGCCGCCCGCTCGCCGAGGGCTGGCCGCTGCTCGCCCCCTCGCCGCTGCCCTGGGACTCCGCCGCCGCGACCCCGCACGAGGCCGACCAGGTCCGACTGGCCGCCGTCACCGCCGACTTCGCCGCCGCGGCGGAGCGTGCCGCGCGGGCCGGATTCGACGTGCTGGAGCTCCAGTTCGGCCACGGCCACCTGCTCTCCTCGTTCCTCTCCCCGCTCACCAACCACCGCACCGACCGCTACGGCGGCCCGCTGGCGAACCGGCTGCGGCTGCCGGTCGAGGTGCTCACCGCGGTACGCGCCGCCTGGCCCGCCGGGCGGCCGCTGCTGGTCCGGATCTCGGCCGCCGACTGGGCCCCGGGCGGCACCACCGAGGCGGAGGCGGTAACGATCTGCCGGGCGCTCGGCGAGGCCGGGGCGGACGCGGTGGACGTGTCCACCGGCGAGGTGGTGGCGCACCAGCGGCCGCCGTACGGGCGCGGCTACCAGACGCCCTTCGCCGAACTGGTGCGCACCGCCACCGGACTGCCGACCGTCGCGGTCGGCGCGATCTCCGGCCACGACGACGCCAACTCCGTCCTGCTGGCCGGCCGCGCCGACCTGGTCGCGATCGGCCGGGCCCAGCTGCACGACCCGTTCTGGACCCTGCACGCCGCCGCCGAGCAGGAGTACACCGGCCCGGGCGCCCCCTGGCCCGAGCCGTGGCTGGCCGGGCGCCGCAGGCCGCCCGGGCCGGGCGCCGACCGGGTCGCCCCGCGGCTGCACCTGCTGCGCGCGCCCGCCCCGCCGATCCACCGCCGGTGGCGGCCGACCCCGACCGAGGAGTGAGAGCAAGCATGGACCTGCCCCGCTTCACCGCCGCCGCCGTCCAGGCCGCCCCGGTCTACCTGGACCCGGGCGCCACCGTGGACAAGGCCGTCGCGCTGATCCAGGAGGCCGCCGCACACGGCGCCGAACTGGTGGTCTTCCCCGAGGTCTTCGTGCCCGGCTACCCGTACTGGAACTGGACGATGACCCCGGTCCAGGGCTCGCCCTGGTACGAGCGGCTGTACCGGGCCGCCGTGGACGTCCCCGGACCGTACGTGGACACCCTGCGGGCCGCCGCCCGACAGGCCGGGGTGGTGCTGGTGATCGGCGTCAACGAGCGCGGCCGGCACAGCCTCGGGGTGCTCTACAACACCCTGCTGATCATCGACTCCAACGGTGAACTGCTCGACGTGCACCGCAAGTTGGTGCCGACCTGGGCGGAGAAGCTGACCTGGACCCAGGGCGACGGCAGCTCGCTGCGGGTGCACCGGACGGCCGTCGGCCCGCTCGGCGCGCTGGCCTGCGGGGAGAACACCAACACCCTGGCCCGGTTCACCCTGCTGGCCCAGGGCGAACTCGTGCACGCCGCCAGCTACATCGCCCTGCCGGTGGCCCCCGAGGACTACGACATGGCGGAGGCGATCGCCCTGCGCGCCGCCGCCCACTGCTTCGAAGGCAAGCTGTTCACCGTGGTCTCCTGCTCCACCATCTCGCCCGCGATGGTGGACCTGATCGCCGGCGAGGACCAGCAGGTCCGCAAGCAGCTCGCCCGCCCGCGCGCCGCTCTGTCCGGGATCTTCGGCCCGGACGGGCGGGCGGTCACCGAGCCGCTGGTCGACGAGGAGGGCATCGTCTACGCCGAGATCGACCTCGGCCGGTGCATCCAGCCCAAGCAGATGCACGACATCGTCGGCCACTACAACCGCTTCGACGTCTTCCGGCTGCACGTGGACAACCGCCCACTGCGGCCCTTGACCCTCCCCGACGACGCGACCTGACCCGACCCGACCTAGACCTGACCCGACCTGACCTGACCTGAGCGAGGAGCCGCCATGACCGGCCAAGACCGCTACGACGACGACCGGATCGGCCGGGCGCGGGTCACCGACAGCCCGGAACTGCTCGCCTACTACGAGGAGTTGGCCAAGCACGAGGCCGGCGCCCTGTGGACGGTGGCGAACGAGATCGAGCCCTGGTACCCGCAGCCGAAGTCCGTCCCGGTGCTCTGGCGCTACACCGACCTGCGCCCCCTGGTCCGCAAGGCCCTGCCGCTGGTGAAGGCCGACGACGCGGGCCGCCGGGTGGTGATGCTGGTCAACCCCGGGCGCCGCGAACTCAGCGCCGCCGTCGGCCTGTTGTACACCGGCCTGCAGATCATGGGCCCCGGCGAGGCGATGACCGCGCACCGCCACCAGGCCGCCGCCCTGCGCTTCGTGCACGAGGGCGAAGGCGCCTGGACGATCGTGGACGGGCAGAAGCTCAGGGTCGGCCCGCGCGACTTCGCGATCACCCCCAACGGCAGCTGGCACGAGCACGGCAACGAATCCGCGTCCGACCCGGTGATCTGGCAGGACGGCCTGGACATCCCGCTGGTCAACACCCTCGACGCCAACTTCTACGAGGTCCACCCGGACCTCCACCAGCGACCCGGCCCGGTGCCGAACTCCTCGCTGCTCAGCTACGGCGGCAACCTGCTCCCGTACGGCGTGGAGAAGTGGAGCCGCCCGTACTCCCCGCTGCTCGGCTGGCCCTGGGAGCCCAGCTACCACGCGCTGTGCCAACTCGCCCGCGCCACCGAGGGATCCCCGTACGACGGGGTGATCATGGAGTACACCAACCCGGTCACCGGCGGGTCGGTGATGCCCACCATGGGCGCCCACCTGCAGCTGCTCCGGCCCGGCCAGGCCACCCGCGCCCACCGGCACACCGGCTCGGTGGTCTACACCGCGGCCAAGGGGCGCGGCGTCTCGGTGATCGCCGGGCAGCGCTTCGAGTGGCAGCAGGGCGACGTCTTCGTCGTCCCGTCCTGGGCCTGGCACGAGCACGCGAACCTCGACCAGGGCGAGGACGCCTGCCTGTTCTCCTTCAACGACTTCCCGGTGACCCACGCGCTCGGGCTCCACCGCGAGGAGTCCTACCCGGACCACGACGGGCACCAGCCCACCACCCCGTAACAGGAGTTCACCGCCATGCAGTTGCTGACCTACCGCGCCGACGGCGAGTCCACCCCCCGCCTCGGCGCCCGGACCGGCCCCGACCGGGTCGCCGACCTGACCGCCCTCGCCACCGCCGCCGGGGTCGAACTACCGGGCACCCTGGTGGAGTTGATCCGGGCCGGAGCGCCCGCCCTGGCCACCGCCCGGGCCCTGCTCGACCCGGCGGGCCCGACCCGGCCGCTCACCGAGGTCACCCTGTGCGCCCCGCTGCGCCCCGGAAAGATCGTCGGCGTCGGCCTCAACTACGTGGAGCACGTGGCCGAGTCGCACCTCACTCTGGACACCGAACGCGAACTCCCCGACCGCCCGGTGCTGTTCGGCAAGCCCGCCACCGCCGTCACCGGCCCGGGCCAGCCGATCCTGCACAACGCCGACCTCACCAAGCAGCTCGACTGGGAGTGCGAACTCGCCGTGGTGATCGGCGAACCCGCCTTCCGGGTGGACGAGGCGGACGCCCTGCGGCACGTGTTCGGCTACAGCATCGTCAACGACGTCAGCGCCCGCGACCAACGCCGGTCCGGGCAGTGGTTCTTCTCCAAGGGCCAGGACAGCTACGCGCCCTTCGGCCCGGTCGTGGTCACCGCCGACGAGATCCCCGACCCCCAGGCGCTCGACCTCTCGCTGCGGGTCAACGGCGAACTGCGGCAGGACTCCAACACCCGCCACATGCTGTTCGGCGTCGCCCGGCTGATCGCCGACATCTCCGCCGGGATGACCCTGGAACCCGGGGACGTCATCGCCACCGGCTCCCCCTCCGGGGTCGGCGCCGGAATGGTCCCGCCGCAGTTCCTCCAGCCCGGCGACCTGGTGGAGGCCACCATCGAGCGGATCGGCACCCTCGCCAACCCCGTGATCGACGCCCGCCGATAGGAGCCCGACGCAGATGACCAGCTACCGGATCGGCCAGATCGTCCCCAGCTCCAACGTCACCATGGAGACGGAGGTCCCCGCCCTGCTGCGGGCCCGCGAGGCGATCGCCCCCGAACGGTTCACCTTCCACTCCAGCCGGATGCGGATGACCAGGGTCACCCCCGAGCAACTGCGGGCCATGGACGCCGAGTCCGACCGCTGCGCCGCCGAGCTCTCGGACGCCCGGGTCGACGTGATCGGCTACGCCTGCCTGGTCGCGGTGATGGCCACCGGCCCCGGCTACCACCGCGAGGCCGAGCAACGGCTGCACCGCCGCACCGTCGAGAACGGCGCGCCCGCGCCGGTGGTCACCAGCGCCGGCGCCCTGGTCGCGGGGCTGCACACGCTCGGGGCGAAGAAGATCGCGATGGTCACCCCGTACCCGCGCCCGCTGGCCCGGACGGTGGTCGACTACCTCGCCGGGGAGGGCGTCGAGGTGCTCGACCACGCCGCCCTGGAGATCGCCGACAACCTGGAGGTGGCCGCCCACGACCCGGCCCGGCTGCCCGCGATCGCCGAGCGCCTCGCCCACTCCGGCGCCGACGCCGTGGTGCTCTCCGCCTGCGTGCAGCTGCCCTCGCTGTCCGCCGTCGAGGAGGCCGAGCAACAGCTCGGCAAACCGGTGGTCTCGGCCGCGATCTGCACCACCCACCAGCTGCTGCGGGCACTCGGCCTGCCCGCCGTCGCCCCCGGCGCCGGGCACCTGCTCTCCGGGGCCTACCGCTGACGCCCTATGATCACCACCAGCCGTCGGGGAGGAGGGCCCAGCCATGCCGGAGAGCACGCCGAGCACGACCCGGCCCGGCTCCCTGATCAACACCGTCTACGGCGAGTACGTCCGCCGCCTCGGCGGCTGGATATCGATCGCCGACCTGATCGCGCTGATGGCCGAGCTGGACGTCGACGGCCCGGCCGTCCGCTCGGCGATCTCCCGGCTGAAGAAGGCCGGCACCCTGCTCCAGGAACGCCGCGCGGGCACCGGCTACCGGCTGGCCCCGGCGATGGACCCGGTGTTCGACGAGGGCGACCGGCGGATCTTCCACAGCCTGGAGCCCGCCGCGCTCGCCGACGGCTGGGTGGTGGCGGTCTTCTCGGTGCCCGAGTCCGAACGCGCCCACCGCCACCAGCTGCGCTCCCGGCTGAGCTGGCTCGGCTTCGGCAACGCCGCCCCCGGCGTCTGGCTGGCCCCGGCCCGGCTGCTGCCGGACGCCCGCCGCCTGCTGGAGCGCCTGGACCTGAGCGCCTACGTCCACCTGTTCCTCTCCGCCGAGTACGCCGGCTTCGCCGAACTCCGTACGGCGGTGGCCGGTTGGTGGGACCTCCCGGCGATCGAGGCGCAGTACGCGGCCTTCACCGACGACTGGGGCCCGCTCGCCGACGAGCTGCGCGGGCGGGACCGGGTCGACCCGGTCGAGGCCTTCCGGGACTACGTGCCGATGCTCACCCAGTGGCGGCGGCTGCCCTACCTCGACCCGGGACTGCCCGAACCGCTGCTGCCCGCCGACTGGAACGCCCGCCCGGCCCGCGCCGTGTTCACCGAGGTGCACGGACGGCTCGCCGACCCCAGCCTGCGGTTCGTCGAGAAGGTGACCGGACTGACCCCGTCCGCCGGACCGACCTCGTCCACCGGACCGTCCCCGTCCGCCGGACCGTCCCAGCACCAGGAGCCGTCATGACCGCCCCCGCCGACCTGCTGATCCGCGCCGCCGCCGTGCACACCCTGGTGCCGGGCGAGCCGCCCCGCCGGGCGATCGCCGTCACCGGCGGCCGGATCACCGCGCTCTCCGCCGCCCCGGACGGGCTGGACGCCTTGGTCGGCCCGGGCACCGAGGTGGTGGACGCCCCGACCGGGACGGTGCTGCCCGCCTTCGACGACACCCACACCCATCTGATCCTGGCCGGCCACAGCGTCCACGGCGTCCCCGTGCACCGGACCCGCGACCTGGCCGGCTTCCTGGCCCTGATCCGCGAGCGCGCCGCCCGCACCCCGGCCGGGGAGTGGATCACCACCACGGTCAACTGGCAGGAGGTGCTGCTCGCCGAGCAGCGGATGCCGACCACCGAGGAGCTGGACGGCGTCACCACCGACCACCCGGTGCTGGTGCGCCGCGGCGCCTACAACATGGTGCTCAACTCGCCCGCACTGCGGCTGGCCGGGATCGACGAGGCCACCGAGTCGCCGGACGGCGGCGTGATCGAGCGCGACGAGCGGGGCCGGCTGACCGGTCGACTGATCAACCGGGCGACCGAGCCGGTCGAGCGGGTGCTGCCGCGCCCGACCCCGGCCGAGCGGATCGAGGGGCTGCGCGCGGCCTCCGCCGACTACGCCGCCACCGGGATCGGCACCGTGCGCGACTGCCTGGTCCCGGTCGAGGACCTCGATGTGCTGGACGCGGCCCGGGCCGAGGGCGCCCTCGCCGTCCGGGTCCGGGCGCTGGTCTCCGGTTTCGCGGCGCGCACCCCCGAGCAGGTGGACGCCCTGCTGGACCGGATGGACGACTGGCGCTCCGGCGGCCGGGACGACGCCCAACTGCGGCTGTGGGGCGTCAAGTTCGGCATCGACGGCGGCTTCGAGGCGGGCGCCCTGGAGCAGCCGTACCAGGGGCAGCCGTGCTACCACGGGCGGCTGCTCTGGGAGCCGGAGGAGCTGCTCGCGGCGGTGGAGCGGGTGGTCGACCGCGGCTGGCGGGTGGGCGTGCACGCCTGGGGCGACCGCGGGCTGCGCGTCCTGCTGGACGTCTTCGAGCAGGTGCTCCGACGCTACCCGGGCCTGGCCCCGGGGACCCTGGTGGTCGAGCACGGCGGACTGGCCCGGCCCGAGCACCGGGCCCGGGCGATCGCCCTCGGGATCCCGGTGACGGTGCAGCACCCGCTGCTGCACGACGGCGCGCTCACCCAGCAGCGCGCCTGGGGCGATGAGCGCACCGCCGCACTGTTCCCGCTGCGCGAGTGGCTGGACGAGGGGGCGCAGCTCTCGGCCGGCTCGGACTTCCCGGTCGGCCCGTACGGCGCGATGGTGTCGGTGTGGGGCATGACGACCCGCGGCACCACGGCCGGGGTGGTCGGCCCCGAGCACGCGATCGGGCGGGCCGAGGCGATCGCGCTGCACACCGTGAACGCCGCCCGGCTGACCGGGGAGAGCGGCGAGCGCGGCAGCCTGCGGCCGGGGGCGCTGGCCGACCTCACGCTGTGGCCGGCCGACCCGCTGGACTGTCCGACGGCGGCGCTGCGCGAGCTGCTGCCGACCCGTACGATCGTCAACGGCCGTACGGTGCACGGCGGCTGACCGATCGTCAGGCCGCGATGAGCTCCCGCAGGTCGACGCCGTCGCGGTGCAGGGCGCGCAGGTCCTCGTGCAGGCCGGACGGCGGGACGACGAGCACGCCGCCGCGCGCGTGGTCGAGGCAGTGGCGGGCGACCGAACCGCGCAGCAGCCGGCGCAGCCGACCCCGCAGCGAGCCGTGCCGACCGGCGCTGATCACCAGCAGGTCGTTCGGGCGGTCGGCCAGCGCGGTCAGCACCGGCCCGGCCTCGCCGCGCATCACCAGCGGCTGGACGGGCAGGCCGACCGGCAGGCCGCCGAAGGCCTGGCCGAGCGCGCTCTCCAGTCGGGCCTCGGCGGCGTCCCGCCAGGCGCGGAGCAGCGGCGGGCAGGGCCGGGCCCGGTAGCTGCGCTCGCCGCCGACCGGGGTCCAGGCCAGCACCGGTACCAGGACCGCCCCGCGGGCCCGGGCCTCCTCGGCCGCCCGGTGCAGGGCGGTGAGGCTGTGCAGTGAGCCGCTCACTCCGACGATGACGCGCGCGTCGCCCGACATGATCCTTCGCTTTCTGAGGTCAATCCCGATTCAGTGTCTATAATTATGCTCCCACAGCGGCTCTATGGCCTGCAAATCAAAGGCATTCACTGAATGGCGCCTTGCATCGCCGTCCTGCCATCACCCTCCTGCCATCACCCTCCCGTCATCGCCCGCCCGCACCTGGCCGGACCTCCTGGAGCAGCCCCCAGGTGAACTCGGCCTCCCACGGCCGCACCCGCCCGTCCGCGTCCGGCGCCGCGAAGTCCAGCCGGAAGCGGGTCGGCGCACTCCCCTCCCGCGGCACCGCCCCCGGGAAGGCCGCCCCCACGTCGCCCACCACGCAGCCCCACGGCACCAGATCCGCCGCCGTCCGCAGCACCGGCACCGGGACGTCCGCCGCCCGCACCAGCCACTCGTTCAGCACCGGCGCACCGATCTCCGGCCGCCCCAGCAGCACCTCGAAGCGCAGCCCGGGCCAGAGCGGCAGCGCCCACTGCCGTGCGGTGCACGCGAGGTCGCCGATCCGGCGCGGCAGGCTCGCCTCCGCCGGCCCGAGCACGGCGGCGTACCGGCCCGCGCCGCGCGGGAACCCGGGCGCCCGGACCATCGCCTGCCAGCGCTTGTTCGCCTCCCGCTTCGAGGCGCGGGTCGCCCCGAGCCGCCGCACCGCGTCCTCCACCAGCTCGGGGTGATAGTCGGCCATCCGCCGCAGCAGGTAGAGCTGGAACTCGGTGACCCCGAACCCGTTGATCGCCATACCTGGCAGGCTAGCCCCCACCCTGCAAGTCGAGCAGCTGTTCGATTTTCAGCGTACGCTGAACCCATGCACGGCACCGTCCACCTCCAGCCCTCGCTGTTCGAAGCAGCCGCCGACCCCCGGCTCGGCCCGCTCGACGGCCTCCAGCGCCTGCCGCTCGGCGACGGCGCGTGGCTGGACGTGCTGCCCGGCTGGCTGCGCGGGGCCGACCGGCTGTTCGAACAGCTGGCCACGACGGTGCCCTGGCGGGCCGAGCGGCGCGAGATGTACGAACGGACGGTCGACGTCCCCCGACTGCTCGCCTCCTACGCCGCCGACGACGAGCCGCCGCACCCCGTGCTCGGCGCGGCCCGGACGGCGCTCGGCCGGCACTACGCGCCGGAGCTGGGCGAGCCCTTCCGCACCCTCGGGCTCTGCTACTACCGGGACGGCCGCGACAGTGTGGCCTGGCACGGCGACCGGATCGGGCGCGGTGCCCGCGAGGACACCATGGTGGCGATCCTGTCCGTCGGCGAGCCGCGCGTCCTCGCGCTGCGGCCCCGGTTCGGCGGCGGGACGGTGGTGCGCCGGCAGCTCGGCCACGGGGACCTGGTGGTGATGGGCGGATCCTGCCAGCGCACCTGGGAACACGCGATCCCCAAGACCGCCCGCCCGGTCGGCCCGCGGATCAGCATCCAGTTCCGTCCGCACGGGGTGGCCTGAACGACCCGCCCGCCCGCCCGACTGTCCGCCCCCCGGCGGCCGGCGGTCAGTCCTTGACCGCGCCCGCCAGCCCGGACACCAGCTTCCGCTGTACCGCGATGAAGAACACCAGCACCGGCACGGTCATCAGCGTGGAGGCCGCCATGATCCCGCCCCAGTCGTTCTCGTCCGGCTTGAAGAACACCAGCAGCGCCGAGGGCAGCGTCTGGTTCTGGGTGGCGCTGATGATGAAGGTCTTGGCGAAGACGAAGTCGTTCCACGCCGCGATGAAGGAGAACACACTGGTCGCGGCCAGGCCCGGGGCCACCAGCGGCAGCAGGATCCGCCACAGGATGCGGGTCCGGCTCGCCCCGTCGATCTGCGCGGCCTCCTCGATCGAGACCGGCACCGCCGCGACGAAGCCGCGCATCATCCAGATCCCGAACGGCAGCGAGAACGCCAACTGCACCAGCACCAGCGAGGCCAGGGTGTTCAGCCCGATGCCGGGGGCGAACCGTCCGGCGTCGCGGAACATGAAGAACAGCGGGATGGTCAGCGCCTCGACCGGGATCATCTGGGCGATCAGGAACATCACCATGATCGTGGTGCGGAAGCGGAACCTGAACCTGGTCACCGCCACGGCGGCCAGGAACACCACCACCGCCGAGAGCACCACCACCGACAGCGCGACCACCAGGCTGTTCACGAAGTACCGCCCGAAGCCGTCCACGCTGAGCACCTGACGGAAGCTCTCCAGCGTCGGGTGGGCCGTCCAGGGCTTCGGATCCAGCGCCTGCACCTCGCCCTTGGGCTTGAACGCCGAGAGCACCATCCAGAAGATCGGGAAGGCGGTGACCACCGCCACCACGATCGCGCCGGCGTTGGCGGCCGCCCTCCACCGCCTGCGGACGTTGCGGGGTCCGGGACCGCGCCGAACGGTCGTCGCCGTGCTCACAGTTCGTTCCCCGTCCGTCGCAGGGTGCGGATGTACAGCACCGTCGGGATCACCAGGATCAGCAGCATGATCACGCCGATCGCCGCGCCCAGCCCGTACTGCGAGGAGGCGAACGCCTTCTGGTACGCGTACACGTTGAGCACCAGGTTCTGGCCGGCGATGCCGCCGCCCTCGGTCATCACATAGATCTGGGTGAAGACCTTGAAGTCCCAGATCACCGACTGGATCACCACGATGGTCAGGATCGGCCGCAGCATCGGCGCGGTGATCCGGCGGAAGGTGGTCCAGGTGCCGGCGCCGTCCAGGGCGGCGGCCTCCATGATCTCCTCCGGGATGGCGCGGATGCCCGCGTAGAGGGTGACCATCACGAAGGGGAAGGAGTGCCACACCACCACGGCGCCGACGATCAGGAACGCCGTCCACTTGTCGTAGAACCAGTTGAACTCGTGGAAGCCGCTCAGCCCGAGCCGCACCAGGGTGTGGTTGACCAGGCCGAGGTTGGTGTCGAACAGGAAGCTCCACACGGTCGAACCGGTCATCGCGGGCGCCGCCCAGGCGGCCATCGCCGCCGTGGTCAGCAGCAGCCGCGGCCAGCGGCCGACCTTGGTCAGCAGCACCGCGAGGGTGGCACCGACCGCCAGGGTGGCGACCACGCAGAACCCGGCGAAGCCGACGGTCTGCACCAGCACCGTCCAGAACTGGCCGTCGTCGAGGATCCTCGTGTAGTTGCCGAAGCCGACGAAGGAGGTCGGGGCGCCGCCGGAGGCCTGCGCCTGTCCGAAGTCCAGCACGGACAGCAGGCCGAGCTGGTAGATCGGGTAGGCGACCAGCGGGATCAGGATGACCGCGGCCGGCAGGAGCAGCAGCAGCGGGGGTCTGCGGCGCCGGCCGCCCGGGGGTGCGGCCGGCGCCCTGCCTCCACGGCGCCGCGGGGAAGGCGGCGCCGTGGGGGCGGTCGTGGTGGATGCGGACACGTGCGTGACCTGCTCTCTGTGACGAACCGGAAGAAGGAGCGTCAGTGCGCGGCGAAGGCCGAGTTGATCTGCGCCGCCGCGTCGGCCGAGGCCTTGGCCACGTCCGCCTTGCCGGTGACCACCTGCTGCAGCATGGTCGGGATCACCGCCTGGGCGTCGATCTGCGCCCAGCCCTGGTCGAGCGGCACGAAGCGGGTGCCGGCCGCGATGGTGTCGGTGAACGGCTTCAGGAAGGCGTCCTTCGCCCCGACCTTGGCGCTGACGGACTTGAGCGTCGGCAGGTTGCCCATCGCGTCGTACATCTGCTCCTGGTACCCGGGGCTCGCCAGCAGCTCGGCGAACTCGACGGCCAGGGTGCGGTGCTTGGCCGCCTTCATCACCCCGAGGTTGTTGCCGCCCGCGAAGGCGGGGGCGATCGAGCCGGGCTTCTCCCCGGGCAGCGGCACCACGCCGTACTTGCCCTTGACCGCGCCCGCGTCCACCTTGCCGCGGTTGGAGTTGAGCAGGATCGCCGTCGCCGACTTGCCGGCCGCGAACAGGTCGACGGTCTTGCCGCCGGTCAGGTCGGCGCACTGCTGGGCGGGGCAGCCGTCCGGCCCGAACAGGTCGGTGTAGCGCTTGATCCCGGCCTGCGAGGCGGACGAGTCGATGGCGGCCTTGAACGCGGAGCCGTTCTTGGCGGCGATGTCGCCGCCCGCGTCCCAGACGAACGGCAGCGCGGCGAAGGTGTACTTGCCGCCGACCGCGATGCCGAAGGTGTCGGGGTGCGCGGCGTGGATCTTCTGCCCGGCGGCGACCAGTTCGGCGTACGAGGTGGGCGGGGTGAGCCCGGCCTCGGTGAACAGGTCGGTGCGGTAGTACAGGGCGCGGACACCGACCCACCACGGCAGCCCGTAGGTCTTGCCGTCGACCACCGCGGTCCTCGCGATCGCCGGGTCGAGGTCGCCCTTGTCCTGCCACTTGTCCAGCTCGGCGCCGATCTCGGCGAGGCCGCCGGCGGCGACGTAGCCGGGCAGGTCGGTGTTGCCGAACTCGACCAGGTCGGGGGCGCTGTTGGGGTCGTTGAAGGCGCCCTTCATCTTGGCGGCGCGGGCCGAGGCGTCGGTGTCGATGTAGCTGACCTTGACGGTGACGCCCTGGTGGGAGGCCTGGAACTCGTTGACGGCCTTGGTGACCACGGCCTCCTTGGCCGCGTTGCCCGCCTCGTTGTACAGCCACACCTGCAGCGTGCCGGTCCGGTCGTCGGCGGCCTTGTCGCCGGCCGGTGCGGCGGTGCCCGGGGCGCAGGCGGTGGCGGCGAGGCAGCCGACGGCGAGCACGGCGGCCGCGGCGGCCCGACTGGTGAGTCGCATGGGTGGAGACCTCCCCTCCCGACAGCTGCCGCCGAGACGCGCGCCGCTGCGGACGGGCACGTCGAAGCAGGCCCTGACCGGGGCCGATGGTGGGTGAGTGGTGGGGGTGAACGGCAGGGCGCAGCGCCTCGGGTGGGCGACGCCGCCTGCTCGATGGCAGGGACGTTAGGCGTGGGCGATCGGCCCCAACAAGAGGCGGTTCACGAAGTTTTGCACTGCACAACGTTGTATCGCAGATGCGCCGTCCCGGGTCCGAAGGGGTACGTTCTGACAACCGCCGCCGTCGTGCGGGGGAACACCAGCGGAACCGGACCAGGGAACGGACCCATGACGGAGACGTCGCCCCAGCAACCCCCACCCACCACCTCGGCGCCCGCGCCCTCCTCGAAGCCCACCACCGAGCGCAACCAGTCCTCCTCGCTGCGCCGGGCGCTCGCCGTGCTCGGCCACGTCCGGGACCACGGCGACGGGCGCGGCGTCCCGCTCGCCCAACTCGCGGACGGGCTGGGCCTCAACAAGAGCACCGTGCTCCGGCTGGCCGGTCCGCTGCTCGACGAGCACCTGCTCGAACGGGACCGCGAGACCGGCTGGTTCCGCCTCGGCCACGGCGCGCTCCGGCTCGGCCAGGCCTACCTGACCACCCTCGACCTGCGCAGCGTCGCCGCCGAACACCTGCGCCGGCTCCAGCGCGAGGCCGGCGAGACCGTCCACCTGACCGTCTGGCAGACCCCCGGGATCGTCTACCTGGACAAGGTCGAGGACGAGACCAACGTCCGGATGGCCTCCCGGGTCGGCAGCCGGGCGCCCGCCTACTGCACCGCCACGGGCAAGGCTATCCTCGCCTGGCTGCCCGAGGAGACGGTCACCGAGGTGATGGCGGCCGGCCTGCGTCCGGTCACCGCCTGGACCATCTCGGACGAGACCCGGCTGCGCGCCGACCTGGCCCGGATCCGGGCCCGCGGCTACTCCATCGACGACCGGGAGAACGAGCCCGAGGTGCGCTGCGTGGCCGCGCCGATCTTCGACCACACCGGCGAGGTCACCGCGGCGCTCTCCGTCTCCGGCCTCACCTCCCGGATGACCGCCGCCCGGGTCCGCGCCCTCGGCCCGGTGGTCGCCCAGGTCGGCCTGCGGATCTCCCGCGAACTGGGCTCCGACCGCCAGCCGTCCTGACACTGGTCGGCGTTCGGGAACGCGGACGGGGCCCGGCGCCTGGAAAGGCACCGGACCCCGTCCGATCATGGAGCGCCAGGCCCGGATCGCACGGACTCTTCCTACTGAAAGTAGGACGTGCTCTGGTAGCACCGCTGACGCCTGACGAGGAATCATCTCCCTCGCGACAGGAAGTACAGTACAAGCTCCGTGATCACGCACCAAATCGGAGGGGAACCCCGCATGACGAACGCCCGACCGGAGGCCGTTCCGTACGCGGACGGACGGCTGCTGGACGTCCACCGCCCGACCGCGGCCACCGCCACCGGGCCCGCCCCCGTGGTGCTGCTCTGGCACGGCTCGGGCCCCGACGAGCGGGACGTGCTGCACACCCTCGCCCAGGAGGCCGCCGGGCTGGGCCTGTTGGTCCTGGTCCCGGACTGGCGCTCCGACCGGGAGGACGGCGGCCGCGCCGACCTGCTCGCCTCGCTCGCCTTCGCCCGCCGCAACGCCGCCGCGTACGGCGGGGATCCGGAGCGCTTCGTGCTGGCCGGCTGGTCGCTCGGCGGCCGGGAGGCCGTCGCGGTCGCCACCCACCCGGACACCCCGGCCGAGCTGCGCCCCACCGCCGCGGTCGGGATCGCCTCCGCCTACGGCCGCCCGGCCGCGACCACCGGCGACGTCCCGCTCGACCACCTCGCGACCGACCCCTCCCCGGTGCCGATCCTGCTGGTGCTGGGCACCACGGACGAGGTGGTGCCGGCGGAGCTCACCCACCAGCTGCGCGCCGTCGTGCCGACCGCCGAACTGCTCGAACTCCCCACCGACCACGCCGGCGTGGTGATGACCGCCTACAGCCCCGCGGCCCAGCGCTGCCTGCCCGCCACCGACCCCGCCACCCTGGCGGCCGGCCGGCGCACCGCCGCCGTCCTCGCCCGGGCGGCCGGGATCCGATAACGGGACTTCCGGCGGCGGACCTGTCGCAGCCGACC
Organism: Kitasatospora sp. NPDC096077; assembly: GCF_040303245.1. NCBI lineage: Bacteria > Bacillati > Actinomycetota > Actinomycetes > Kitasatosporales > Streptomycetaceae > Kitasatospora > Kitasatospora sp. NPDC096077. The sequence goes on from NZ_JBEOSV010000008.1 coordinate 144,056, forward strand.
GGCATCATCGTCCTCATGACCACCACGGCCGAGGACGCATTGATCGACCGGCTCCGGCAGCACGTCGGCCCGGCCCTGCCGCCGCCCGTCACCGCCGAGCAACTCGCGGCCGCCGAGGCCGCGTTGGGCCTTCCGCTGCCACCGCTGTTCGCCCGCCTCTACCGCGAGGTGGGCGACGGCGGGTACGGCCCGGACGGCTACCCGCTGTGGCCACTGAACCAGGTCGTCGCGGGCGGGCCGGGACACCCGTACGGCGTGCTGGAGTTCCTGGACTGGGGCTGCGGGATGACCGGCGCCGTGGACTGCCTGACCCCGGACGCACCCGTCCTGCTGATCGCCCCCGACGAGGAGCACGAGCCGCTGCGGGCCGATTCCCCCTCGCTCGCCCGCTGGTTGGCCGACTGGCTGGACGGGCGCGCGTGGTGGGAGGAGGAGGTGATGGCCGAGCAGGGCGGCGAGCTGCTCCCGCCGTGGCCCGCGGCAGCCGCCCGCATCGCGGCTCAACTCCCTTGAGGGAAACAGTCGTTGGTTCAGTTCCCGGCGACCAGGTCGCGCAGTCCGTACCCGCGCTCCAGCGCCTCCAGGTCCCGCTGCAGCGGCGGGCGCGGCACGGTGAGCACCGGGCAGGTCGCGTGCCGGACGCAGTAGGCGCTGATCGACGGCCGGATCAGCCGGGAGAGGCAGCCGCGCTCCCGGCCCGCGCCGAGCACCAGCACGTCGTCCGACCGGTCGGCACAGCGCACCAGGGTGTGGGCGGTCTCGCCGCGGACGGCCTGGCAGCGCAGCCGCACGCCGGCGTGGCGCCCGGCGAAGGCCTCGTCCAGGGCCTGCCGCAGCCGGGCGACGGCGGCGTCGCGGCCGGCGTCGACCACCGGCGGGCAGACCGAGCGGCGGTACCCGAGCTCCTCCCCCGGCGGGGTCCAGCACAGCACGGCGAGCACCTCGACGTCGGTCCGCCGGGCCTCGGCCACCGCGTGGTGCAGGGCGGCGAGGCTGCCGAGCGAGCCGCTGACGCCGACCACGATCCGGCCCTCGTCCGCACCCGTGTCCGCGTCCGTCATGGTCCGCCCCGCCCTTCCGCCTCTGCGCCCCGGGCGCGTCCGTCGTGCACGACGCGTCCGCCGCGACCGCCCTGCGGCGCGTCACCCCAGCAAAGCGGTCCACCCCCGTCCGGCCCGGCCCGTTGACGCGGCTCTGACGCGCCGCCCGGCGTTCCGTACGCGTCCCTGATGCCCGCGAGGCCCGCAACGCCCGCACCGCCCTCGATGCCCCGGCAGCGGAGCGGGCAGCGGAGCGGGCCTGCGACCCATCAGACGTCCGGCGCCGTCCCGTCCGGGCGCCGCTCGCCGATCGGCGGGACCGGCAGCGGACGGGCGGCCCGGGCGCGGAAGCCCTCCAGCAGCAGGGCGAGGTAGCGGCGCCAGAGGTCCGGGTGCAGTGCGGTGATGGCGGGCAGGGCCTGGCAGAGCGGGCCGAACAGGGACAGCAGGTCCCTGGCGACCACGTCGCGCCGCATGGTGCCCTGCTCCTGCGCGCGGGTGATCAGCGAGCCGACGGTGGCGGCGTGGCCCCGGCCGATCCCGATCGTGCCGGGGACACCAGAGACACCGGGGACACCCGGGACACCGGGGACACCCGGGACAGGCCGGGTGACCAGGTCGTTGATGCCCCGGTCGGCGGCGACGAGTTCGAGGATCCGCTCGAAGTAGCGTTCCAGGCCGGTCCAGGCGTCCTCGGCGGCGAGCGCCTCCTGCCCGGCGGCGGCCAGTCCGACCCCGGCGTCCGCGAGGACCTCGGCGATCAGCGCGCCGCGGGTGGGGAAGTGCCGGTAGAGGGTGGCGTTGCCGACGCCGGCCTCCTTGGCGATCCGGTCCAGCGGGACGTCGAGGCCGTGCCGGGCGAAGCTGTCGCGGGCGGCGGCGAGCAGCAGGTCGCGGTTGCGCTGGGCGTCGCGCCGGAGCCGTCCCGGAGGGTTCGCACTGCTCGGTGCCATGCGCAGACCCTAGCAACCGTACGGCTGCCCGGAGTTCACCGACTCGACGACCGGAGCAGCCGCCGGGTGCACCGCCGGCGCCGAGCCGGTCGGACCCGGTCGGACCCGGTCGGAGCCGGCAACTACCCTACGGGGGCACGAATGAGCAGCGGCCCGCAGCGGCCGCACAGTACGGGGGCGGGGCGACATGGCCACGGTGACGGAGTTGCGGTACTACCCGGTGAAGGGGTGTGCCGGAGTGCGGGCGGAGCAGGCGGAGTTGACCAGGGCCGGGCTGGCCCACGACCGGGCGTTCATGGTGGTGGACGAGCGGGGCGTGTTCCGCTCCCAGCGGCGGGACCCGTTGCTGGCCACCGTCCGCCCGGCGGTGGAGGAGGACGGCGGGCGGCTGCGCCTGGCCGCTCCCGGGGTGGAGCCGGTGGCGTTCGCCGTGGACACCGTGGGCCCGCGCCGCGAGGTGCAGCTGTTCGGGGCGCCGTACCTGGCCGTCGACCAGGGCGCGGAGGCCGCCGAGTGGCTCTCCCAGGTGCTGGGCTCGCCCAGCCGACTGGTCCGGGTCCCGCCGGAGCACGACCGGGTGACCGACGGGCTGAACCCGGGGACCTCCGGCTTCGCCGACAGCAGCGCGGTGCACCTGCTGTCCCGCGCGACCCTGGACGACTTCAACGCGCGCATCGACGAGGGCACGGCCCCGGTGCCGGTGGACCGGTTCCGCCCGAACGTGGTGGTGGACGGCTGGCCGGAGCCGCACACCGAGGACCTGCTCCGCCGGTTCACCGTCGGCCGGACCGGGCCGGATGCGGGGACGGGGACGACTCCGGGGGCGGACACCGGGACGGGCGCCGAACTCGGCTACACCAAGCTGGCGATCCGCTGCGCGGTGACGCTGGTGGACCAGACCACCGGCGGCAAGGCCGGCCCGGAGCCGCTGCGCACCCTGGCGCGCTACCGCCGGGCGACGGCCGGCGGGGTCGCGTTCGGCAGCAAGTTCTCCGTCCTGCGGCCGGGCACCCTCCGGGTCGGGGACGAGCTGACGGTGAGCGACTGGGGACCGTCCGAGCTCTGAGGTCCGCCCGGCCGGGCGCCCGCCCGGCCGGCTGTCGGCACGACCGTGGCCCCGGCGGGCGTCCGCCGGGGCCACGGTCACGTCCGAGGACGTCAGCAGGTCTGGTCGATCAGCGAGAACGTGGCGTAGTGGTCGCCGGTGTAGTAGTCCTCCTGGGCGGCCTCGCCGGTGATGATCCGGCGGGTACCACGGGTCGGCGCACCCGGGGTGATGACGGTGTACTCGTGGTAGTACCCGTACGACTGGCTGGGCAGGACGCCCTCTCTGTTCTGGAAGACCACGCCGTCCTGCGAGTACGGGAACGGCCCGTCCGAGGCGATCAGGTTCAGGGTGTCGGTGGCCTGCGACGGCAGCGCGGAGAGGCACACCGTGCCGCTCACGTCGGCGTGCGCGTCGGTGGCGACGGCGACCGGGGCGAGGGTCATCAGGGCGACGGCGGTGATGGCGGCAGCGCGAGTCTTCCACGCGCGTAGAGTGCGAGTCATGTCCACCAGTGTGGCGAGCCACCGACAAGTCCGAAAGGGTCGCCGACAACTTTTTACCGGCGGGTAACTCACCTTTCCCACCTGCGACTTGACCCGTACAACCACCCCCGGAGGCCGACCGCCGAGGCCGTCCACGAACCGCCCGTACCACCCTTGGGTCGACCGCCGTCGAACAACCGACAGCCCCGCTGTCGGGCTCCTCACACCTTCACAGCACTCCCACAACGGCCCGCCCGCGCCGCATAGAGTGACGGAGCGTGTCGGGCGGCCGGAACGACCTCCACCGGCGGACGACGATCTCTGACGGGGTGGACATGGGCACGGGAGCGGGCACAGCGCTGACGGCGCACCAGCTGATCGGACTGCTGGTCGACCCCGGCGGCTTCCGCGGCTGGGACGAACCGCCGACCGTGCAGACCGCAGGCCCGGACCCCGACCCCGACTACCGCGCCTCGCTCGACCGGGCCCGCGAGCGCACCGGCCTGGACGAGGCCGTGCTCACCGGCCGCGGCCTGATCGACGGGCGGCCGGTCGCCCTGATCGCCTCCGAGTTCGGCTTCCTCGGCGGCTCGATCGGCGTCGCCACCGCCGAGCGGATCACCCGGGCCGTCGAGCGCGCCACCGCGGAACGGCTCCCGCTGCTCGCCCTGCCGGTCTCCGGCGGCACCAGGATGCAGGAGGGCTCCGCGGCCTTCCTCTGCATGCTCCGCATCACCGCCGCCGTCCAGGCCCACCGTGCGGCCGGCCTCCCCTATCTCAGCTACCTGCGCAACCCGACCATGGGCGGGGTCTTCGCCTCCTGGGGCACCCTCGGCCAACTGGTCCTCGCCGAGCCGGGCGCCCGGCTCGGCTTCCTCGGCCCACGGGTGTACGAGGAACTGCGCGGCGTGGAGCTGCCGCCGGACGTCCAGCGGGCCGAGACGCTGGCCGGGCACGGGCTGGTCGACGCCGTGGTACCGCCGCAGGAGCTGCGCGAGCTGCTCCGCCGCACGCTCACCGTCCTCGGCACGACCCCTCCTCCGCGACCGGTCTACACCTCTTATAGGGAACCCTCTCTTCCGGCCGCCTCCGACCCCGCATCCACCTCCGCATCCGACACCGGGCACCCCGACGCCGGGCACCCCGACGCCTGGGACTCCGTCCGCCGCACCCGTCGCCCCGACCGCCCCGGCACCCGCGAGCTGCTGCGCCGCACCGCCGAGGAACTGGTACTGCTCGACGCACCCGGCGGCCGCGACGGCGCCCTGGTCCGCGCGCTCGCCGTGCTCGGCGGCCACCCCGTCCTGGTCGTCGGCCAGCAGCGGCAGAGCGCCGGACACGAGCGCCCCTTCACCGCCGCCGACCTGCGCGCCGTCCAGCGCACCGCACGGCTGGCCGAGCAGCTGGGCCTGCCGCTGGTCACCGTGGTGGACACCGCCGGGGCCGAGCTGTCCGCCCGGGCCGAACTGGACGGGATCGCGGTCGAGATCGCGCACTGCCTGACCACCCTGCTCGCGCTGCGCACGCCCGTCCTGGCCGTCCTGCTCGGCCAGGGCTCCGGCGGCGGCGCGCTCGCCCTGCTCCCGGCCGACCGGGTGCTCGCGGCCGGGCACGCCTGGCTGGCGCCGCTGCCGCCGGAGGGCGCCTCGGCGATCGTGCACCGGGACGGAGCGCACGCCGCCGAGCTGGCCCGGTCCCAGGGCATCGGCGCCCACCGGCTGGCGGCGGTCGGCCTGGTCGACGAGGTGGTCCCCGAGCTGCCGGACGCCGCCGAGGAGTCGGAGGCCTTCTGCGCCCGCCTCGGTGCGGCCGTCGTCACGGCCCTCGGCGAGCTGTCGGCCACCACCGAGCTGGACCGGCTCGCCGCCCGGGCGCTCCGGCACCGGCGCCTCGGCGACCTTCGATGACCGTTCGGTCGCCTTGCACGACCGCGCGATGACCACCCGACGACCACCCCGCGACCATTCCACGACCGTTCTGCGTCCACCGAAGACCGTTCGGTGACCCTCGGTGTTGACATCGCTCCGCAATGCGACCGATTCCTGTGGCGCCGGGCACAGATCGTCTGTACCCAAAGTGCTGTGACCGGACCGTCCGGTGACGACCGCCGCCGCTAAACGGTGAGTGCGCTCACAGGCGAATCACGCCTACGACGGACGGTAGTGGTGACCGCAGGCCGGTCCGCGCACCCCCGGACCGATCGCCCGCCGACCGGCATCCGCCCAGCTCAGGGCCCATCCGAGCGGCCCAGCGGAGCGCCCCTTCGAATCCACGGCCCCCGCGACGCCTACGACCGCACGTCGTAACGAGGGGGTCTTGGCGGGGGCCGATCCGGTCTGGCAACAATGGCTCTCGTCGTCAGCCGCACCGGCACCTGTCCCGCCGGTGGACGGCTTTTCGCCGAGTCGCACCCCACGACCACAACGGCCCCTGTCCGGCCCGTGGTCCTGGGTGGGGTGCGACTCGGCCCAACCTGATTGAGGTCTTGTCCTACATGCCCACTTTCAAGCTCCGTATGCGCACCTCTGCCGCCGTTCTGGCCGGCACCGCCGCCCTCACCGCCCTGGGCGCGGGTGTGCTCCCCGCCACGGCGAACGCCGCGACCGCCTCCCCGCAGGCCATCGCCGCGCAGATCGTCCCGGCGAACCAGCTGGCCTCGTTCAGCCAGATCATCTCCCACGAGTCCGGCTGGAACGTGACCGCGACCAACCCGAGCTCCGGCTCCTACGGCCTGGGCCAGGCCCTGCCGGCCTCCAAGATGGCCTCCGCCGGCGCGGACTGGAAGACCAACCCCGCCACCCAGATCAAGTGGGCCCTGGACTACATGAACTCCCGCTACGGCAGCCCGAACGCCGCGTGGACCTTCTGGCAGGCCAACCACTGGTACTAAGCCGACCGACCATCGGCGTACCGGCGTACCGCCTGTCTCCTGACCTCATCCCCCTCACCCCGGGGGCCGGACAGGGACCACCTGGGTGACCCGAGAGGGCCCGGGCCCGCGCGAACCGCGTGGCCCGGGCCCTCTCGTGCTCCCCGCGCCGAACCCTGCCCCCGCCCCCCGGAGCGCCCCTCGGAGCCCTCGGAGCCCTCAGAGCTCCGCGCCCAGCCCCAGCAGCTCCCGCATCCGCGCGTACTTGGCGGCCAACCGCTCGGCGGTCGCCGGATCCAGCAGAGCGATCCGGGCCGGGTCCGAGTTGTGCGCCAGATCGGCGCGCTTGACCAGCAGCGCCCCGGGCGTGGCCAGGATGCGCGCGGCGTACGGCTCCAGCGGCTCGTCGGGGCGCCGGGTGAGCGCGTCCACGATCGCCTTGGTCTCCTCCGGCAGCGCGGCCCGCGCCAGCCACTCCCGGCTCAGCCGGTCGTCCTCGACCGTGTCGTGCAGCCAGCCCGCCGCGATCTGCGCCTCGCTGCCGCCGCGCGCCGCCGTCCCCCGGGCGACCGCCGCGACGTGCTCGTCGTACGGGTGGCCGTTCTTGTCCGTCTGCCCCCGGTGGGCACGGCGCGCGACCGCCTCCACCTCGGACAGGCTCAGGTACTGGTCCTCCATCGGCTCATCGTAGGCCGGGCCCCTCCACGGGGCGCCCACCGGGCAGTCCGTCCGACCACCGGCGGTTCGTCCGACCACCGGCAGTCCGTCCGCCTTCCGCCCGGGCCCGCTTCCGCCCGGCCCGACGATCAACTCCCCGACGGCCACTGGTTTACTGCCTCAGGGGGGTTCTCGGCGGTTTCGGTGGTCCTGGCCCCTCGGGCGGGTGACACCCGCCGCACCCGGCAGGCCCGTCGAGCGATCCGAGGAACCATGCACGCCCTCCACCCGCTGCTGTCCGCCTTCGCCCCGATCTGGGTGCTCACCGCGGTCGGCTACGTCGTCGCCCGCGCCGGACTGCTCGGAGCGCAGGCGGAGTTGGTGCTGACCCGGTTCGTCTTCCACGTCGCGATGCCGGCCGCGCTCTTCCTGATGATCGCCCGTACCCCGCTGGGGCACTTCGCCAACGCGTCGATGCTCGCCTTCGTGTCCGGCACCACGGTCGCGACCGGCCTCGGACTGCTCGTCGGGCGGCTGCTGTTCCGGCGCGAGCGCGGTGAACTGGCGATCGGCGCGATGGCCTCCGGCTACGTCAACTCCGCCAACCTCGGCATCCCGGTGACCATGCAGGTGGTCGGCGACGCCTCCTTCGTCGGACCGGTGATCCTCTTCCAGATCCTGCTGGTCACCCCGGCCGTGCTGGCCGTCCTGGACAGCGGTGCGGCCGGTCGCCGGGCCCTGCTCACCCTGCCGCTGCGCAACCCGATCCTGATCGCCACCGCCCTCGGCGCGGTCGCCTCGGCGACCGGGTTCCGCCTGCCCGCCGAACTCCACCACTCCGCCGAGCTGCTGGGCGGCGCCGGAGTGCCGACCGCCCTGGTCGCCCTCGGCATGTCGCTGCACAACCGGCCGCCCGCGGACGGCCGTTCGCGCCGCGCGGAGCTCGGGCTGACGGTCGCGATCAAGACCCTGGTCCAACCGCTGGTCGCGCTGCTCGTGGCCGGCCCGGTGCTCCACCTGCCCATGCACCAACTGCTCACCGTGGTGCTGTTCTCCGCTCTGCCGACGGCCCAGAACATCTACACCTACGCCCGCGAGTACGGACAGGGCACCGAGCTCGCCCGGGACACCGTGCTCTGGTCGACGCTGGTCTCGATGGCGACACTCTCCCTGATCGCCTGGAGCCTCGGACCCGCGTAACCCCCCGTCCGCCGCCGGGCCCTTGCTCCCGCACACGGCCCCGCGCCCTACTCCGCGCGGGCGGCGGCCACCACCGAGGTCATCGCCTCCAGGAAGCGCCGGGCCGTCGCCAGCTCCGCCGGGTCGAACCGGCCCATCGCCGTGACCAGGTCCCCGATCAGCCCGCCGAAGAAGCCCTCCCCCAGCTCCATCGCCCGTTGCTCCACCACCAGCCGCACCTTCCGCCGGTCCCCCGGATCGCGCTCCCGGCGGATCAGCCCGAGCCGTTCGAGCCGGTCCACCAGGCCGGTGGTCCCGGCCGAGTTCAGCCGCAGCGCCTCGCCGAGCCGCCCCGGGGTGACCACCTCCCCGGCCCGGGCGGCGTCCAGCAGGTGGATCAGCGCCCGAAGATCGGTCGGGTGCAGGCCGCTGCGGGCGGCGAACTCCGCCCCGAACAGGTCGAGTTCGACCGTCAGACCGCGCAGCAGGTGGACCAGCCGCATCGGCTCCTCAACCTCGGGCACCCTGCCCTCCTTTCTCGGGCACGCGCGTGCCATTATTCTCTCGTTCAGCGAGAGACTCGCTCAACGAGTGAGTTTGTGCCATATCCGCACGCGATCACACCACACCTCGCGGAGGCCCAGCATGTCCGCCCGCACCGACCGCTCCCCGGCGCCGCACCTCGCCCCCTTCCTCGCCGCCTACGACCGGCTGCTCGCCCGGTGGCCCGTCCCGGTCGAACCGCTCACCGTCCGCACCGCCCACGGCACCACCCGGGTCAACGCCTGCGGCCCCGCCGACGGACGCCCCCTCGTGCTGCTCCACGGCGGCGGCGCCACCTCCACCATGTGGTTCGCCAACGCCGGAGCCTGGGCCGAGGCCAGGCACCGCGTCCTCGCCGTCGACCTCATCGGCGACCCCGGCCGCAGCGTCCACGACGGCACCCCGCTCGGCGACGTCCCCGGCCTGCACGGCTGGCTGGACGCCGTGCTCGACCGACTCGGCGTCACCGAAGCCGACTTCTGCGGCCACTCGTACGGCGGCTGGATCGCCCTCACCTACACCCTGCACGCCCCCGCCCGGGTCGGCCGCCTCGCCCTGCTCGACCCCACCCAGTGCTTCGCTGGCTTCCGCCCCGGCTACCTACTGCACGCCCTCCCCCTCTTCCTCCCCGGCCGCACCCCGGCCCGCGCCCACGCCTTCCTCGACTGGGAGACCGCCGGCAGCCCCCGCACCGGCCCCGACTGGCGCGAGGTCTACGCCCTCGGCTACGCCGACTTCCCCGCCTCCCGCGTCATCACCGGCCCCCGGCCCACCCCGGCCCGCCTCGGCACCCTCACCACCCCCCTCCTCGCCCTCTACGCCGACCGCTCCCGCGCCCTCGACCCCCACCGCGCCGCCGAAGCCACCCGCCGGACCGTCCCCCACGCCACCGTGACCACCGTCCCGGGCGCCACCCACCACGACTTCCCGGTGGCCGCCGCCCCCGAGGTCAACCGTCACGTCCTCACCTTCCTCACCCGGCCCACCCCCTGACCCCCACCCACCGCACCACGGCCCGCCCCCGATGGGCTACCGGCAGGGAATCCCGAGGCCGCGATCCGGTAGCCCACGGACCATCACGGCGCCCGGCGGCCGGAAACCGACGCACCCGTCAAGTCTCCTGCCCCGGCGGACACTTGGCGCTGACACACTGTCGCCCCGCAGCCGCACCACTCCCACGCCTCCCCCCTGGAGCAGCCATGGCCGTGTTCCTCCGACGCCTCGCCCCCGCGGCGGTGCTCGCGCTCGCCGCCCTGACCGTCGCCCCGAGCGGTGCCTCCGCCGCCACCGACGGGCCGACCCTGACCATCGACGCCTCCCCGGCCGGGCACCTGGGGCTGACCTGGTCGGTCCTGGGCCAGCGCGGCACCTCGGTGCACGTCGGGACGGACAGCCTCAGCAACCCCTACCTCGGCGACACCGCCCCCGGGACCGAACTGCCGGTGCTCTGCATCCGGGTGGACGACCGCCCGGCCCCGGACGGGATCCCGACCAGCGGCTTCCACAGCTGGGCCGGCGGCGAGGTGGCGGCGACCGACCCGACCGCGGGCTCCGACCTCACCGGCCGGGACGTCGGCGACGGGCTGTGCGCGGACACCTTCGGCGGCGACTGGCGGATGGCCGAGTTCCACGACGGCGAGGGCTGGTCGCTCTGGGCCACCGGCTCGCTCCCGCAGGGCACCCGGTTCTGGACCGCCATCGACGACCAGCCGGCCGACCCCTGGAGCTGACCGGCCCGAGCCGTTCCCGGGGCGGCTGTTCGAGGACGGCCGCCCCGGCCGCGCGAGCGGTTCCGGCACCGTCGGCGGCTCGTCAGTAGATCAGATAACCCGGGCGGCGCCCCTCGTCCTCGATCTCCCCGGTGGCCTGGGCCCGCAGCTTGCGGGACAGCTCCTCCAGGGCCCGGGAGGCCGCGACCTCCTCGCCGATCCTGGCGAGCGGACGGTCCTCGGCGCTCTTCTCGGACTCACCGTGGGCGCTCAGGCCCGGCGCCCTCGCGCCCGTCAACCTGGCGTCGCACACCGTATGCACGCCGTCCTCGTCGAAGCTCAGCTCCACATCCCACTGATTGTGCATGCCACACCTCCAGGCGCCGGCCCCCGTCACGCCGGTCCGGGCCGCGCCGGACGGAGGGCCCGTGGCGGCCGCTCCCACCAGCGTGCGCCCGCCCCACCCGCGGCGGCAAGCGCGGCCGTCGCGGACGGCGGCCGACGGCCGACGGGCGGCCCACGCGGCGGCAGGTGCGGCGCCCGGTGCGGGAGGCCCGCGTCCGATCGGCCCGGCCACCGCCCCGGCGGTACGCTGACGGAAGCGTGCCGCGACCGTCGACCCTCCCCCGGAACCGCCGGCGCGGCGCGGGGCAGCGACAACCTGGTGGTCCCTCCGTGGCGGTCTTCCTCCTCGCTCTGGGCGCGGCCTGCTGTCTGGGACTCGGCTTCGTCCTCCAGCAGCACGCGGCGCAACGGGCCCCCCGTGCCGACCTGCTGCGCTGGCGCCTGCTGCTGGACCTGATGCGGATGCCCGAGTGGCTGCTCGGCACCGGGTTCATGGTGGCCGGGTTGCTGCTGTCCGCGCTCGCGCTGAACCAGGGCGAGGTGTCCCTGGTCGAGCCGTTGCTGGCGACCAACCTGATCTTCGCCATGGCGCTCTCCCGGGTGCTGACCCGTCAGACCCTGGGCCGCTCCGGCTGGGCCGGGGTGCTGCTGCTCGGGCTCGGGGTGACGGCGTTCATCGTGGCCGGGCAGCCCACCGGCGGCGGCCCGCCGGCCGGGGAACTGCGCCACTGGCTGGTGGTCGGCACGGTGGTCGGACTGACCCTGCTGCTGGTGGCGCTCGCCCGCCGGCTGCCGCTGTTCGAGGAGGCCACCCTGCTCGCGCTGGCCGCCGGGCTGCTGTACGGCCTCCAGGACGCGCTCACCCGCACCACCACCCAGCGCCTGGACCACAGCGGGCTCGCCGCGGTGCTGCGCAGCTGGCAGCCGTACGCGGTGGTGGTGGCGGGCGTGGTCGGGCTGCTGCTGGTGCAGAGCGCCTTCGAGGCCGCCCCGCTGCGGATGTCCCTGCCGGCGCTGACCGCCGCCCAACCGCTGTCCGGGATCGCCTGTGCGGTCGGCTTCCTGGGCGACCGGCTGCGGGTCACCCCGGGCGCGCTGGCCTGGCAGGCGGCCGGGCTGGTGGCGATCGTGGTCGGGGTGATCGTGATCGGCCGGCATCCGGCACTGCCCGGCAGCGTCCGGGACACCCTGGAGGGCGTCGGGGCCCCACCGGAGGAACGACCCGCCGACGACGGCGACGCCGCCCGCGACCCGACCGGGAACGGCGAGCAGAAGGGCGAGTAGCGGGACCGATGTGCTGGAGCGCCCAGGCGGACGCCGTGGCCGGCGGGACGGTCGCGGCCGTCGGGCTGGCCTGCCTGGCACGGGTCGCACGGTCCGGTCGGCCACGGCGCCTGCTGCTGGCCGCGCTCCCGCTGGTGCTGGGCGTGCACCAGCTGATCGAGGCGCTGGTCTGGCTCGGCACCGACGGCGGGCTGCCGTCGGCCCCCGCCCGGGCGGCCCGCACCGCCTGGGCGGTGATCGCCCTGCCGCTGCTGCCTGTCCTGGTCCCCGCCGGGGTCCGGTGCGCGGCCGGCGAGCCCGGGCACCCGGCCGGCCCCGGCCGGCGTCGCGCACTCACCGTACTGACCCTGCTGGGCGCGGCGGTGGCGGTCCCGCTCGCGATCGCCGTCGCGGCCCACCCGGTGACGGCCTCCCGGCACGGCCACACCCTCGACTACGCCGTCGGCCTCCCGTACCCGGCCCTCCTGCTCACCGGCTACCTCCTCGCCACCGTCGGCTCCCTTCTGATCAGCGGCGACCGCCTGCTCCACCGGCTCGGCCTGCTCACCGGAGCGGGCGCCGTGGTCTGCGCCCTGCTCTGGCAGCTCGCGTTCGTCTCCACCTGGTGCGCCCTCGCCGCCCTGGCCAGCCTGCTGCTCCTGCACTGGACGGGACAGCCGCCCCCACGAACCGCCCTCGACCGCTGACCCGGCCCGTCTCCCGGGCTCCCGGGAGGCGGGCGGACGTCCCGCCCCGCCGGTCGGCGGTGCGGGGTACCCGCCGCTCGGCGGGGGGCGTGGGCCGGTTCGCGCCCCGGAGCCGGTTGTCACTCGGGCGGAGGAGGCGCAGGCTGGCAGCAGGGCCCGGGAAGCGGCCCGCCCCGGTCGGCCGCGGACTCGATGACGGCCACCGGTCAGGCACGAGGGGCAGGGCGATGGCACGCGGGAAGCTCTGGGGCTACGTCGCGTCGGGCGCCCGGGCGCTGGGTGCGCTCGGCGGCGCGGGCGGCGCCGAGCGCAAGGACGGCCAGGGCGGGCAGGGCGCGCCGGAGGGCCTCGGCCCGTTCCCACCGATCGCGATGGCCGGGCCCAGGACGCTGTCCCGGACGGAGCTCGACCAGCTGCACCGGACCGGCCGGCCGGCCGGGTGCGAGCCGCAGGCGCGGCACGTGCAGGTCGCCGAGGTGGTGCGCCGGGTGCTGCGCGGCGGCGGCCGGGCGGCGGCCGTCACGGTCCGGCTGGCCCCGGGGCTGCCGGTGGTGGCCGGGGACGCCCGCCGGATGGAGGCCGCGATCGCCGGGTTGCTCGACCACGCGATCCGGCGCAGCCCGTCGGACGGCCGGGTGCTGGTCCGGGCGGACGTCCGGCGCATCGGCCCGGCGGCACCCCGGTCCGCGAGCGGACGAGTGGCCGGTGCACGGACGGCCGGTGGACGGCCGGCGGGCGGACGCGGCCGGGAGCGGGTGGAGATCCGGATCTCCGACCGCGGCGCCTACCGGCCGCCCGGGGCCGGGGAGCGGCCGCCGGCGGACCCGCGGCCCACCGGTGCGGTGGGCCCGGCCCTGCGCAACCTGGTGCTGGCGGCCGGTGGCGGCCTCGCGGTCGAACCCACCCCCGGCGGCGGCCTGACCGTGGTGCTGCTGCTCGCGGTCGCCTACGACTGACGTCCGTCCCCTGACATCCCTCCCCTGACGCCTGTCCCCGCACGGCTGACGCCCGACGACCGACCGGAGCCCCGGAACCCGCCGCCCGGCGAACAGCGCCCGCCGAACCTAGACTTGCCGCATGCCCCGGCTCAACGACCAGGTCAGGGAACTGCTCCAGGAGTACGCCGACCTGATCAACATCACCGGCGGGGACGCCTTCCGGGCCCGCGCCTACGAGAAGGCCGCCCGGGCCGTCGGCGGCCACCCCGAGGACCTGGCCGGTCTGGACGTGAAGGGCCTGCAGCAGATCCCGGGCGTCGGCAGGTCCACCGCCGAGAAGATCGCCGAGTACCTCGCCTCCGGGACGATCCCCGCACTGGAGGCCCTGCGGGCCGAGATCCCGTCCGGCGTACGGGAGATGATGGCCGTCCCCAGCGTCGGCCCCAAGCGCGCCCGCACCCTCCACCGTGACCTCGGCATCACCTCGGTCGACGAACTCGCCGCCGCGGTCCGCGCCGACCGGCTCTCCGGCCTGGCCGGTTTCGGCGAGCGCAGCGGCGAGAAGATCCTGCACGGCATCGAGCTGATGCGGCAGTCCGGCGGCCGGACCCTCCTGGACGCCGCGACCGAGCTGGCCGAGCAGCTGGTCGAGGCGCTCTCCGCCGTCCCCGGCTGCACCCGCTGCGCGTACGCGGGTTCGCTGCGCCGGATGCGCGAGACGGTGGGCGACATCGACGTGCTGGCGACCGCCGCCGACTCCGCACCGCTGATGGCCGCGCTCACCGAACTCCCGTACGTGACCGAGGTGATCGGCAGCGGGCCGACCAAGACCTCGGTGCGCACCACCCAGGGGATCCAGGTCGATCTGCGGGTCGTCCCCGAGGAGGACTGGGGCGCCGCACTGGTCTACTTCACCGGGTCCAAGGCGCACAACATCGCGCTGCGCACGCGGGCGGTGCGGGCCGGTCTGAAGCTCTCCGAGTACGGGTTGTTCGAGGTCGGCGGCGAGGAGGACGCCGACCGGAACACCAAGGGCGGCCGGGAGGGCGCCAAGGTGGTCTCCGCGACCGAGGAGGAGGTGTACGCGGCCCTCGGGCTGCCCTGGATCCCGCCGACGCTGCGCGAGGACCGGGGCGAGATCGAGGCCGCGCTGAACGGTGAACTCCCGGACCTGATCCAGGAATCGGACCTGCGCGGCGACCTGCACACCCACACCGACCTCACCGACGGCCTGGCCACCCTCACCGAGATGATCGACACGGCGGCCGCCCGCGGCTACTCCTACTACGCCGTCACCGACCACGCGCCGGACCTGGTGATGCAGCGGATGACCGACGAGAAGATGCTCGCCCAGCGCGCGGAGCTGCGCCGACTCGCCGACCGCCACCGGAAGTTGCGCCTGCTGCACGGCACCGAGCTGAACATCGGCCCGGACGGCGGCGTGGACTGGCCGGCCGGGTTCCTGGCCGGGTTCGACGTCTGCGTGGCCTCGGTGCACTCGCACTTCACCCTCGACCGCGCCACCCAGACCCGCCGGCTGATCCGCGCCTGCGAGAACCCGTACGTCCACGTCATCGGCCACCTCACCACCCGCCGGATCGGCCGGCGCGGGCCGATCGACGTCGACCTGGACGCGGTGTTCGCGGCGGCCGCCCGCACCGGCACCGCGATCGAGATCAACAGCTCGCCGCAGCGGCTCGACCTGCGCGACGAGGACGTCCTGCGGGCCAAGCGGCACGGCGTGCGGTTCGCGATCGACAGCGACGCCCACGCCACCGGCCAGCTGGCCTACCCGCGCTTCGGGATCGGCACGGCACAGCGCGGCTGGCTCACCGTCGAGGACGTCGTCAACGCCTGGACGTGGCAGAAGCTGAAGCACTTCCTCCGCAAGGACGCACTACAGAAGTAGTTCCGGGTTGACTACACCCGTAGTCGACCCGGAACGGCCGCGGCGACGGTCACGGCCACAGCCACAGCCATGACCTACGCGCAACTGGCCCCCGGCGAGCCCAGCACCCGGGCCGCACTGCGGTGCCCGAGGCCGGCCGCCAGGTGCAGGTCCCCGGTGTCCAGGAACCCGGCCAGGAACCCCGCCGCGAAGGCGTCCCCGGCTCCGGTGAGATCGCGCACCTCCGCGACCGGCGGCACCGGCACGGTGAACAGCCCGTCACCCGGGACGTCGACGGTGGTCGCCCCGGCCCCCGCCTTGGTGACCACCGTGGTGGCCGCCAGCCGGGCGCGCTCCGGCCCGGGCAGGCCGTCCACCAGCAGTCCGAGGAAGGCCGACTCGGAACGGTTGGCGAACACGAAGGTCGGCGCCAACCCGGCCAGCAGGGCGAGGAAGCGCTCCCGCCCGTACTCCTCCAGCATGCCGGTGGAGGAGGCGTCCACCGAGGTGGTGCCGCCCGCCCGCCGGACCCGGTCGAGCACGTCGACCGCCGTCCGGCCGACCGGCTCGCCGTCGAAGGAGTACCCGGGCACGTGCAGGTGGGTCAGGCCGGTCAGCCAGTCCTCCGGGACGCGTTCCAGCAGTGTGGCGGCGCCGCGGTCGGGCAGCATGGTCCGCTCGCCGTCCGGGTCGATCAGCACCACGACGCTGCCGGTCCGGCCGTGCCGCTGCACCCGCACGTCCACGCCGTGGCCGCCGAGTTCGGCCACCAAGCCGTCCCCGACCGGGTCCGCGCCGACGCAGCCCAGGAACCGGGCCGGGTACTGCCCGGCGGCGAAGCAGGCGACGTTGGCGGCGCTGCCGCCGCGCCGCCGGAAGACCCGGGCGCCGGAGTCGGTGCCGTGGCGCAGCGGGCCGTCGGTCCAGACCACGATGTCCTCGACGAGGTCGCCGAGCACCCCGAGCACGGCTCAGGCCCCGGTGGGCGCGGCGACGGACCCACCGGCCCCGCCGGTCCCGTCCGGGCCGCTCGCCTCATCGGCTCCACCGGCCCGGCCGGCCGCGGGGATCCGGGCCAGCGCGCCGGCGATCTCCCCGCCGAGCCGGACGTTGCCGCGGTAGACCTCGACGTTGACCTCCAGGCTGCGTCCCCCGGTGTCGCGCTGGATGTGGTCGAGCAGGAACGGGGTGGAGGCGTTGCCGGTGATGCCCCGGCGCTCGGCCTCGGCCCAGGCGCGGGCCAGGATGCCGTCCAGCTCCTCCGGCGGCAACTGCCGGGCCGGGTCGACCGGGTTGGCGATCAGGACGGCCTGCGGCAGGTCGAGCCGGTCGCGGGCGTCGATGATCCGCGCGGCCTCCTCCGGGGACTGGACGGCGAAGTTGATCTCGTGGCCGGAGTCGGTGACGTAGAAGCCGGGGTACCTGGTGGTGCGGTAGCCGATGACCGGGATGTTGAGGGTCTCGAAGCGCTCCAGGGTGGCCCGGATGTCGAGGATCGACTTCACCCCGGCGCTGATCACGGTGACCGGGGTGGCGGCCAGGGTGGTCAGGTCGGCGGACTCGTCGAAGCTCTCGGAGGCGCCGAAGTGGACACCGCCGAGGCCGCCGGTGGAGAACACCCGCACGCCCGCGCGATGGGCCAGGAAGGCGGTGGCGGCGACGGTGGTGCCGCCGTGCCGGCCGAGCGCGGCGACCACCGGCAGGTCGCGCAGGCTGACCTTGTCCAGGCCGTCGGTGGCGGCGAGTTCGGTGATCTGCTCGGTGCTCAGCCCGACCGTGGGGACGCCCGCGTGCACGCCGATGGTGGCGGGGACGACGCCGGCCGCGCGCAGCTGCTGCTCGGCCTCCAGCGCGACGGCGAGGTTGCGCGGCCGCGGCAGTCCGTGGGTGAAGATCGTCGACTCCAGGGCGACCACGGGACGGCCGTCGGCGACGGCCTGCGCGACCTCCTCGGCGACCTGGATGGCGGGGGTGCTGGCAGGGGTGCTGGCGGGCAGTCCGGTCATGGTGTGGGGCTCCCTGTGAGATGCCACTGCGATGGGGCAACGTGCCGTTCAGCGTATGGACGGTTCGGATCGGAAACCAGAATGAGTCCTGGGGTTTCCGATAGGCGAGGGCCTATCGGTTCGCACTAGGATGATCCGCATGGGCTTCACCTTGCGGCAGCTGGAGGTCTTCCTCACCGTCGCCGAGACGCTGCACTTCGGCCGGGCCGCCGAGCGGTTGCACATCTCGCAGCCGACGGTCAGCCAGGAGGTCGCCCGGCTGGAGCGGACCGTCGGCGTCGAGCTGTTCGACCGCAGCCGCCGCTCGGTCGCGCTGACCGAGGCCGGCGAGGTGATGGCCGCCGAGAGCGCACGGCTGCTCGAACAGGCCGGGACACTGCTTGCCCGGGTCCGGCTGCACGAGGAGTCCCGTCTGCGGACGGCCCGGATCGTCGCCTCGCCGAGCGTGGTGAACCGGCTGCTGCCGGCCGTGGTCAGCCGGGCCGAACAGGAGCTGCCCACGCTCCACACCGCCGAACTCGCCGTCGACACCGGCCAGGTGTCCACCACGCTGGCCGGTGAACTCGCCGACATCGGCCTCGGCCGCTTCCTGGCGGACGTCCCCGGCTACCGGCTGGAGCGGATCGCCGACGAGCCGGTCCGGGTCGCCCTCGGCCGGGACCACCCGCTGGCCGGACGGACCGGCCTGCGGCTCGCCGAACTCCGCGACCTGCCACTGCTGTTGTGGCCGCGCGAGCAGCACCCCCGGTACTACGACCATGTGCTCGGCCTGTGCGCCGAGCACGGCATCGACCCGCCGGTGCTGGTCAGCCCGCCCCGGATCGTCGGCTCCCGGCTCTACCTGCTCGCCCGCAACCGCGCCTTCTCCCTGGTGCCCGGCTCGATGACCGGCCACCTCACCGAGGACGTGGCCACCGTACGGCTGGAGGGGCGGGCCACCCTGCCGCTGGAGATGCAGTGGCGCACGGACGACCGACGGCCCCCGCTCGCCACGCTGCGCAACCTGATCCGGCAGGAGGCCGCGGAGTTGGAGGAGTGGTGAGGCGCGGCGGGAACCACTGCAGGACGGCGGGAAACGGTGCGCCGCGGCGGGAAACGGCGGGGAACGACGGGGGCCGACCGGAAGTGGCGAGGACCGACCGCGGCCCCCGCGCCGACTCTTGACGCTCACATGCCAGCGCCGGAAGGATGCCCGGATCACCCACCCGGCCCGTCGCGCGCCGACGGGCCGCCCGACCCCGGGGACCCACCTTGGCCCTGCGCTCCCTGCCCTCCCCGCGCCCGCGCCGCCCACTGCTGCGCCGCGCCGCCGGACTGCTCGGCACCGCCGTCCTCACCCTGGCCGGCACCCTCACCGCCGCCGCACCCGCCCACGCCGACTTCGGCAGCGGCTACCACGACCCGATCACCGCCACCAAGCCGCTCACCCGCCCCGACACCCGCTCCTGCACGGTCGAGGTGATGCACGACCGCGAGTTCCGCAACGGCTACGGCAACCCGCCCGACACCCCGTACACCACCAGCGTCACCCCGCCCGCCGACTGCGCCGGCCCCTGGTCCGCGGTGGTCCTGGACCTCCACGGACAGGTCGCCGGACGGCAGTTCGACCGCATCTTCAGCGCCCGCATCGGCGGCGTCCAGGTGCTGCTGTCCTCCACCCCGGAACCGTCCAAGGACGGCATCCAGTGGAACGTCGAGCGCGATCTCACCCGCTACGCCCCGCTGTTCGCCGCCGGGGCGCAGCCCTTCTCGCTCGATCTCGCCAACGTCACCGACGCCACCTACACCGGCGTCTACAAGCTCTCGGCGAGCCTGACCTTCTACACCGCGAACGACCGCTGGCCCGCCGCCCACGGCGCCGACCAGGTCCTCACCACCGGCGCGTTCTCCCTCACCCAGGCCGCCCCGGCCGGCACCGGGGACGTCACCTTCCCCCGGAACCTGGAGCGACTGACCGCCGAGCTGTACGCCCGGGGCGGCGGCGCCTGCGAGGAGTTCGCCTACGCCGCCGCGCCGGACGCCTTCGTGGCCGCCAACCCGTCGATCGGCGCCTGCGGCAAGGGCCCGTTCCGCGAACTGCGGCTCACCGTGGACGGCCGGGTGGCCGGGGCGGTCTGGCCGTACCCGGTGATCTACACCGGCGGCTGGGACCCGCTGCTGTGGCGGCCGGTGCCGGGCGTCTTCGCCTTCGACCTGCCCGCCTACCGGCTCGACCTCACCCCGTACGTCGGCCTGCTGCTCGACGGGCGCCCGCACCGGCTCGGCGTCACCGTCAACGCGACCGAGGCGCAGAGCAACGACGTCTGGACCGGCCAGCTCAACCTGTTCGCCGAGGTCGACCACGGCACCGCCCGCACCTCCGGGCAGCTCACCGACTACCGGGTCGCCCCCGAGGCCGCCGTCACCACCCGACTCGCCGACCACGGCGGCGGCAGCGGCGACTGGACCGTCACCGCCGCCCGCCACGACCTCGCCCGCGGCTGGGTGCAGACCTCGCACGGCCGGATCACCACCGAGGTCCGCGACGACCTCGCGTTCAGCTCCGCCCAGCAACTGCGCGACAGCGGCAACGACGTGACCCTGCACAACGACGCCGACCTCACCCGCGCCACCAGCACCTGGGGCGGCGGACCGCACCGCACCACCACCGTGCACGAGGGCGAACCGCTGGACGTCACGTACAAGGTGAGCCGGGACGCGGCCGGGAACACCGACCAGAACACCGCGATGGACCTCGGCTACCACCGCGCGGCCACCACGGCGACCGGCGGCCACGTCACCGAGCGCTCCACCGTGGACCACACCCTGCGACCCACCGCACGGCGCCACGACGGCGACCGCACGGTGCGGACCGGCAGCAGCACCGAGGACTACCGCAGCACCGGGCCGGACGGGCCGTACCACCGGACGTTGGCCTTCGTGGACGGGTGGCCGGCGCCGTAGGCCGAGGCGACACAGCGCCCGAGTTGCGAAATTCGCCCGATTTCAGGCCGTTGACCCCTGGTGCACCCGCCGTAGGAGGCGCATGATGGGAGATGGACCTGCGAGGCAGCTGAAGGAAGTTCGACCGCAGGAGGCAGTGGTGACAGATCGAGACGGATCAGGGTCTGCCGCTGGTACTACCTCGGTCGACGATCGAACTACCGGCCGGAGGACGCCAAGTCCGGAGGCCGCCCCCGCCTCGTAGGTTCCCCGCGTCCACGGAGCGTCCCCTCGGCTCCGTGGACGCACTCGTCCCGCCGCCGCCCGGCCCCCGTCCCGGCCCACCTGGCGCCGCTACGGCACCGGGTACCCCATCTCCCACGCGTGCACCGCGATCCCGACCCGGTTCGCCACCCCCAACTTCCGCTGGATGCTGGCCACGTGCGTCTTCACCGTGCCCGGGGAGATGAACAGTTCGGCCGCGATGTCGGCATTGGTCCGGCCCGCCGCGACATGACCGGCGATCTCCACCTCCCGCTCGGTCAGCGCCACCACCGGCACGCCGGCGGCCGGCCGCGCGGACCGGCGCGGCGCCGTCACGTGCTTCAGCAGCCGCACCGTGACCGACGGGCTGATCAGACTCTCGCCGTCCGCCGCCGCCCGCACCGCCTCGGCCAGCAGGGACGGGCCGGAACGCTTCAGCAGGAAGCCGGAGGCGCCGTGCCGGAGCGCCGGGTAGACGTACTCGTCCAGGTCGAAGGTGGTCAGCACCACCACCCGCACCGCACCGGACAGCCGCCTGGTCACCTCCAACCCGTCCAGCCGGGGCATCCGGATGTCCACCAGGGCCACGTCCGGCCGCAGTTCGGCCGCCAGCTCCAGCGCGGCGAGACCGTCGGCGGCCTCCCCCACCACCTCGATGTCCGGCTGCGCCGCGAGGATCCGCCGCACGCCGCGCCGCACCGCCTCCTGGTCGTCCGCGATCAACACCCGGATCACCCGCGGACACCCACCGTTCGCACTCGTCACACCGGGCAGTCTCCCGCACCGTCCGCCCGCCGGGAAACTCCGCCCGACCGCCGGCTCGATCGCCCGACCGCCCGACTGCCCGGCTGCCCGACCGCCCGACCGCCCGACTGCCCGACTGCCCGACCGCCGGGAGCCCGACCCGGCCCGGGAAAGTTCACGCTGCCGATCCGGCGCGGTTCACCTCCGCCCGGTGAGGCTGGCGGCCATGAACGCTTCCAGTGGACGCACCCCCGTCGGCCCCGCCGTCAGCCCTTCCGTCAGCCGGCGCGGGCTGCTCGCCGGCGCCACCGGCCTGAGCCTCGGCGGCGCGGTCTCCCTCTCCGGCGCCGCGGCCACCCCCGCCGCCGCCTCCCCGCTGCTCTGGGAACGGCCGGACCGCTCCGGCGCCCCACGGGTCGGCGGGCTGCACCTGCAGTTCGGCTCGGACGCCTCGCGCGAGGTCACGGTCTCCTGGCACACCACCGCGTCCGTCTCCAACCCCCGAGTGATGTACGGGACTTCGCACGGCGGCTTCGGCCGGACGGCGCAGGCGGAGACCCGCACCTACCGGGACGCCAACTCCGGCACCGAGGTCCAGGTGCACCACGCCCGGATCGGCAACCTGCGGCCCGACACCGACTACGTCTACGCCGCCGTGCACGACGGCGCCACCCCCGAGCTCGGCACCGTCCGCACCGCCCCGCGCGGCCGGGCCGCCTTCACCTTCACCAGCTTCGGCGACCAGGGCACCCCCACCCTCGGCAAGCAGACCGCCAACGGCTACGTCAACGACAACCTCGGCAGCCCCGCCGCGGGCGACACCACCGCCGGGGTCGAGCGGGTCGCCCCGCTGTTCCACCTGGTCAACGGCGACCTCTGCTACGCCAACCTCGCCACCGACCGGGTCCGCACCTGGTCCGACTGGTTCGAGAACAACACCCGCTCGGCCCGCCACCGCCCCTGGATGCCCGCAGCCGGCAACCACGAGAACGAGAAGGGCAACGGCCCGATCGGCTACGGCGCCTACCAGGCCTACTTCGACCTCCCGGACTCCGGCTCGGACACCGGCGCGGACGGCGAACTGCGCGGCCTCTGGTACGCGTTCACGGCCGGATCGGTGCGCGTCATCAGCCTCAACAACGACGACGTCGCCTACCAGGACGCCGGCAACAGCTATGTGCACGGCTACTCCGGCGGCGCCCAGCAGCGCTGGCTGGAGCGGGAGTTGATCGCCGCCAACGCGGACCCGGGGATCGACTGGATCGTGGTCTGCATGCATCAGGTGGTCATCTCCACGGCCGACAAGTTCAACGGCGCCGACCTCGGCGTCCGCGAGGCCTGGGTCCCGCTGTTCGACAAGTACGGCGTCGACCTGGTGGTCTGCGGCCACGAGCACCACTACGAGCGCTCCCACCCGATCCGCGGCCAGCAGCCCACCGACACCCGCACGCCCATCCCGGTCGCCACCGACACCGAGACCGTCGACACCACCAAGGGCACCGTCCACATGGTCATCGGCGGCGGCGGCACCTCCGCCCCCTCCAACCACCTCTTCTTCACCCCGCCCAAGGCCCGGGTGATCACCGGCGTCGGCCCGGTCGACAGCTCCACCGGCAAGCGGCCGCCGGTCTACGTGATCGAGGACGCCCCCTGGTCCGCCTTCCGCGACGCCGACAACCCGTACGGCTTCGCCTCCTTCGACGTCGACCCGGGCGAGCGCGGCGGCGACACCACCATCGACGTCACGTACTACTCCGTCAGCGGCCCGTACGGCGACCTGGTGCCGGTCGACCGCTTCACCCTCACCCGCCCGCGCGGCCTGCGCGGCGGCGGCCGGGGGCACTGAGGCGAGGCGTCCAGAACGCGTTCCACCGGACCTGCCGCTACCGCCCCGGCAGGGTGCAGCGCACCCGCCAGCCCGACGGGTCGAGCGGGCCCGAGGTCAGGGCGCCCCCGTGGGCGGCGACCCTGGCCGCCAGGCCCGCCAGGCCCGTACCGCCCGCGCCGGGGCGGCGGCGGAACCGGGGCCCGCGGGCGGCCGGGCCGCCGTCGTCGACGACGCTCACCGTGCACCCTGCCGGGCCCGCGACCACCCCGACCGTCACCTCGGTGGCCTGCGGGGCGTGCCGACGGACGTTGGTGAGGGCCTCCAGGACGACGGCGTACACGGTGGCCTCGGCCTCGGCGGCGAGCAACCCGACGGCCTCCGGCGCGAGTTCGACGGTGGCGCAAGGGCCGCCCGCCGTGCCGAACCGCGCCACCAGCTCCGGCAGGTCGGCCAGGCCGAGACGCCGGGTGGTGGCGGCCGTGGCCCGGTCCGCGCGCAATGCGCCGACCATCTCGTCCATCGAGTCCAGCGCGCGCAGCCCGGCCTCCTCCAGCCGGCGCAGCAGGGCCGCGGTCTCCGCCGCTTCCTGGCCCGGGAGTTGGCCGGCCTGGGCCTCCAGCACGATGCCGGTGATCTCATGGGCGACCGAGTCGTGCAGCCCGCGCGCCACGTCCAGCCGCTGTTCGCGTCTGGCCCGGGCCACCGCCCGTTCCCGCCGGGCATCCAGCACCCGCAGGTAGAGGCCCGCCCCGGCGACCCCGAGCACCGGCAGCAGGGAGACCAGCACGGCGACCACCGGTCCGGCCGGCCCGCCGTGCGGCATCCGGAGGGCGAACCGCAGCGGCAGCACCACGGCCGCCGACCCGACCAGTCCGCCGATCGGCCCGGCCCAGCGGTCGGGCAGCCCCCGGACGGCCCGGAACAGCACGCCGAGCAACGCCAGCCACTCGAACGGCAGCCAGAACGCGGGCAGTCGGTAGGGCCCCGAGTAGCAGAGGTCGACGAGCAGCGAGGCCCCGGCCGACGCACCCGCCGCGGCGGCGAGCGTGACCCGACCGGGCGGCCGGGGCAACAGCGCCACCGCCGTGGCGAGCACGGCCGTCAGGGCGGGCACCAGGGCCGCAGCGTGCTCCCCGGGGTGCGCGAGCGCGACGGGTGCGAGCAGCAGCAGGGCGGCGCCGACGGCGGGCCACCGCCGGGGCCGGCCGGGGCGGGGCAGGGGATCGGTACGCACGCCACCGAGCCTACGGGCAGCTCTCCCGGGGGAGCCGGGCTCCTCCACGGGTTGGAGGCAACTCCCCTCCGCAGCGGGAGGTCCGGCCGGCCCGCACGGGCCAGACTCGATCTCGCCGGCCGGTGCGGGGGTCAACGACCCCACAGGGGAGGGCCGTTGAACCCCGCACTCCCGGCCGGAACGGGGTGCGGGGCGCGGGGCGGGGGCGGCCGACGCGTGAACGGGCCCGCGCCCGGCTTGTCCAAGGCCGGGCGCGGGCCGCCGATCCCCACCCGGTGCCGATGCCCTCGTACCGGGTGAAGTCCCTTGCGGCGAACGGTCCTCAGACCGCGACCGCCTCCTCCATCTCCTCCTCGGCCTCGACCGACGCCTCGACCGACGCCTCAACCGACGTCTCGCCCCGGCGGCGTCCGCGGCCCTCGTACATCGCCGCGGCGACCAGGGCCGCCCCGCCCAGCAGCAGCCAGACCAGCAGGGTGAGCAGGTGGCCGCCGAGGCCGGCGCCACCGTCGAAGTAGAGGATGCTGCGCGCGCCCTCCAGGTAGCCGGCGCCGGTCCAGAAGCCGTGCAGGCCGCCGAAGAAGCCGTTCTGCAGCTCCGGCCGGTAGATGCCGCCGGAGGAGGTGAAGTTCAGCATCACGAACAGCACCATCAGCGCCAGCGTGGTCCACTTCTTCAGGAAGCTGTGCAGACCGATGCCGATCAGCACGATGCCCGCGGAGTAGAGCCAGCCGAGCGCCCAGATCGCGGCGTAGGAGTGGTCGACGACGTGGAAGACCGGCCCGGCGGTGACGATCCCGATCACGCTGACCACCAGCGACACCGCCACCCCGACCAGCGCCCGGATCCGCATGGACAGGCCGGCCCCGGCGGCGCCGATCGCCGCGACGCTGGCGTAGGAGCCGATGCTCAGCGCGACCAGCAGGAAGAACAGGCCCTGGCCGGTCGGGTCGCCCTTGGCGGGGGTGGTGAGGTCGGTGACGTGCAGCGGCACGCCCTGCCGGTCGGTGACGTTGGTGAACACCGCCGTCGCGGCCACCACCGAGGTGTCCGAGTTGCCCTTGGCGACGATCAGTTCGGGGCTCTTGGCGTCCGGGACGAAGGCGCCGACGAGGTCGCGGTCGCGCAGTTGCCGCTCGGCGGTGGCCCGGTCGGGGACGCTCCGGACGTCCAGCGCGGCGCCGGCCTTCTCCTGGACGGTCTGCGCCAGGCCCTGCGCCTGGGCGCCGGTGCCGACGACGGCGACCTTGAGGTGGTGGGGCTCCGGCTGGTGGAAGGCGCCCTGGTAGGCGAGCGCCATGCCGAGGCACATCAGCAGCGGGGTGATCAGGTGGACGGCGAGGTGCTTGAGCGAGTGCCCCGGGGTGGGCGCTGCGGCGGGGGTCTGGGGTGTGCTCATGGCGTTCGTACCGTCCTCCGGAAGCTCTTCTTGAGGGTGGCAAATACAACCAATACAGGTGGCAAATGCAACCGTCTACGGATGCAGCTTACAACCGTCCGACAGTGATCGGAAGCCGGGCCCCGAGCCGCACCCCCGAGTCACGCCGCGGGGCTCAGCCCAGCTCGAACACCCCGTACGAGAAGCCGTCCGCCCGCAGCTCGCCGTCCACCACCCGCACGCCCTGCACCTCCAGCGGACGCACCGCGCCCCCGCCGAGCCCCTCCGCCAGCCGGACCGCCCCCGGCTCCCGGCGCGGGTTCACCGCCACCAGGTACCGCCCGGAGCGCGTGTACACCAGCGGGTACCCGGCCTGCCGCACCTCCACCCCGCCGGACGCGCCCAGCCCCGGATGGGCGCGGCGCAGCGCGATCAGCCGCCGGACGGTGTGCAGCAGCGAGGTCGGATCGGCGCGCTGGGAGAGCACGTCGGGCCGGTGCGGGTCCGGGTCCGGCGGCAGGTAGCAGCGCTCGGGCGGCGCGGTGGAGAACCCGGCCGAGGGGCCCGGCGCCCACTGCATCGGGGTCCGCGAGCCCGCCCGGTTGAAGCGCGGTCCGAGCACGCTGCCCTCGACGTCCGGCAGCCCCGGCAGGTAGCGCATCCCGATCTCGTCGCCGTAGTACACCGCGGGCAGGGTCGGCCAGGTGAGCAGGAAGGCGAAGGCCGGGGCGAGTTGCGCACCCGTGCGCGGGCCGGTGGCGAGCCGGGAGAAGTCGTGGTTGGCGGTGGGCAGCACGATGTGCCCGGCGCCCTCGGTGAGTTCGGCGGCGGAGCGCCAGGCGTCCAGGAAGGTCTGCGGGGTGCCGCGCCCCTCCGCCTCGAAGTAGCACGGCCCCTGGTGCCAGAACTCCTCCACCGTCCCGCCGTCGTTGTTCCACAGGGACCTCAGAGGGAGCCCGTGGTCCTCCCCGCCGAAGTGCAGGAAGAAGTCCGCGTGGAACCCCGCGGCGACGGCGGCGGCCGGCTCGCCCCACTCGGCCAACAGCGCGGCCTGCGGGTGGGTCCGGTCCAGCCAGTCGCGCAGTCCGGTCCAGAGCCTGGCGGTCTCGACCCGGCCCGGGTCGTCCTTGACCAGCGAGTACGCCATGTCCACCCGGAACCCGGCCACGCCGAGGCCCAGCCAGTGCGCCATGATCGCGCGCAGCGCCGCACGGTTGGCGCGCGGGCCCTCGGCGTCCACCGACTGGCGCCAGGGCTCCACCGAACTGCTGCGCGCGTAGCCGAAATTGAGGGCGGGCTGGCAGTCGAAGAAGTTCGGCCGGTACCAGCCCGGACGGCTCCCGGGCGAGGCGACGAAGCCCTCCACCGGCCGGTCGGACCAGATGTAGCGGTGGTCGGACGGGTCCTCGGCGGCGGCCAGGAACCAGGGGTGCCGGTCGGAGGTGTGCCCGGCGACCAGGTCCAGCAGGATCCGGATGCCCTTACGGCGGGCGGCCTCGACCAGGGCGACCAGGTCCTCGGTGCGGCCGTAGCGCGGCGCCGGGGTGAGGTAGTCGGTGACGTCGTACCCGGCGTCGCGGAAGGGAGAGGCGAAACAGGGGTTCAGCCAGACGGTGTCCACGCCCAGCCAGGAGAGGTGGTCGAGGTGCTCGGTGATGCCGGCGAAGTCGCCGATGCCGTCGCCGTCGGAGTCCGCGAAGCTCTGCGGGTAGATCTGGTACAGGACGGCGTCGGCCAGCCAGTCGGGGCCGGGGCGGGTCGAGGTCATGGGGCGGGTCCTCCTGCCGGGTCCGGGAGCCGTACGGGCCGAGCGGCCGGGCCGAGTAACGAGGGGCCGGGCCGAGCCGGGTGCCACCGATTCTCGTCCAATCCCGGCCGTCCCGACAGCCCGCCTCACACCTTCACGGAACCGCCGCCCGACCCGCGCACCCCGCCCCTCCCGACCGGCCCGCCCGGCCCTGCCCGTTACGCCGTCCCCGTCCGTTACGCCGCCCGCGCCCGTTACGCCGCCCCCGCCGCACAGGCCCGGGTGAAGGCCCGCGCCCGCCGGGTGATCTCCGCCCAGTCCCCCGCCTCCACCGCCGCCGGCGGCACCACGTCCGTCCCCGCGCACACCGCGAGCGCCCCCTGGGCCAGGAACTCGGCCGCGTTGCCCGCGTTCACCCCGCCCGAGGCCACCAGCGGCACGTCCGGGTACGGGCCACGCAGGTCCTTGAAGTAGCCGGGACCGAAGGACCGGGCCGGGAAGATCTTGACGGCCGCGGCGCCCAGGTCGACCGCCCGGGCCACCTCGGTCGGGGTGAGCGCCCCCAGCACCACCGGCACCCCGCGGGCCCGTCCGACCTCCGCGACCTCGGGCCGGCAGCCGGGGGTGACCAGGAAGGACGCCCCGGCGTCGATCCCGCGCTCGGCCTGCTCGGCGGTGAGCACTGTGCCGACCCCGACCCGCCACCCGGCCGCGGCCGCGATCTCCAGATGGTCCGTCACATCCGGTGTGGTGTAGGTGAATTCGGTGAATCTGATGCCGCCCTCGGCGAGTGCGGCGCACAGTGCGGCGGCATCCGGGATCCGGGGCGCGCGGACCACCGCGATCACCGGGTCGTCCCACAGTTCGGAGAGGTCGGCCGTACCGGCCGTCTCGGCCGTCTCGGCTGTCTCAGTTGTCTCGGTCATCGGGCCAGAGTCCCTCGGTCGGTGCGGCGCAGGGCACGCCCCGGCCGGGCGCCGGTGGTGCGTCCCTGCCGGACGACGGCGGTGCCGTTGACGTACACGTACTCGATCCCCTCGGCGGGCAGCCGGGGTTGCTCGAAGGTGGCGGCGTCCCGGACCCGTTCGGGGTCGAGGAGCACCAGGTCGGCGTGGTGGCCGGGGGCGATCCGGCCGCGCCGGTCCAGCCCCAGCCGGGCGGCGGGCCGACCGGTCATCCGGGCGATCGTCTCCTCCAGTGTGAGCACCCCCAACTCCCGGCTGTAGTGGCCCAGGTAGCGCGGGAAGGTGCCCCAGGCCCGCGGGTGCGGCCGGGCCCCGACCAGCAGTCCGTCGCTGCCGACGGTGTGGGCGCGGTGGCGCATCACCGCCCGGACGTTCTCCTCGTGCCCGACGTGCTGGAGGATGGTGGTGGCCAACTCGTCCCGGCGCAGCAGGTCGAGGAAGACCTCCGTCCCGCCGCTCCCCCGCTCGGCGGCGAGTTCGGCGACGGTCCGGCCGACCACCCCCGCGAGCTCCGCCGAACGGACTCCGGAGATCTGGACGGTGGCCCAGTCGGCGACCACGCCGTGGCAGCCGTCGCTGCCCTGCTCCTCCATGGCGGTGCGGATCCGTTCGCGGTCCGCCGGGTCGGCGAGCCGGGCGAGCGTCGCGTCCGGTCCGCCCTCGGTGGCCCAACTCGGCAGCAGGGCGGCCAGGGTGGTGGAGCCGGGCAGGTAGGGGTAGCTGTCCAGGGTGAGGTCGACTCCGTCCGCGAGCGCCCGGTCGACCAGCGCCAGCAGCTCGCCGGCCCGACCCCGGTTGACGCCGAAGTTCATCGTGGCGTGGGTCAGGTGCAGCGCGCAGCCGGACCGCCGGGCTATCTCCACCATCTCCGCGTAGCCCTCCAACGCACCCTTGCCGTACGAGCGTTGGTGCGGAGCGTGGAAGCCGCCGTAGGCCGCGACCACGGTGCACAGCTCGACCAGCTCGGCGGTGTCCGCGTACATCCCGGGGGTGTAGCTGAGGCCGCTGGACATGCCGACCGCTCCGTGCAGCAGGCTCTGCGCCAGCACCTGGCGCATCCGGTCGAGTTCGGCCGGGGTGGGCGGGCGGTTCCGCCAGCCCATGGCGAGCATCCGCAGCGAGCCGTGCGGGACCAGGTAGCAGGCGTTGACGGCGACCCGGGTGCGGTCGATCCGGTCCAGGTAGCCGGCCACGTCCCGCCAGTCCCAGTCGAAGTCCGCCGGATCGCCGTTCCAGCCCGCCAGTTGGCGGCGCAGCGCGGGCAGGGTGGTGTCGTCGACCGGGGCGTAGGACAGGCCGTCCTGGCCGAGGACCTCGCAGGTGACGCCCTGGGTGACCTTGGCCGGGTGCTCGGGTTCGAGCAGCAGGGCGAGGTCGGAGTGGGCGTGCATGTCGATGAAGCCGGGGGCGAGCACCAGCCCGTCGGCGTCCACCTCCGTCGCGCCCCCCGCTCCGCCACCGGGCTCGGTGATCTCGGCGATCAGCCCGTCGGCGATCCGCACGTCCGCCCGGTAGCGCTCGGCGCCGGTGCCGTCGACCACCGTCGCCCCCTTGAAGACGGTGGTCGACGGCACCGGTCTCCCGCTCATCAGAAGAACGTCCTGACCAGCCCGGTGACCTTCGGCTCGGCCTCGTCCGCGGAGTCCAGCACCGGGATCGCCGTCCACTTGTCGAAGGCGGTGCACGGGTGGGAGACGCCGAGCCGCAGCACCGCGCCGAGCGGCGCCAGGTCGCCCGCCTCGCGCAGGAAGGCGTGCTGGTCGTTGAGCGCGGTGATCCGGGCCGGCGTCCCGATCAAATCGACTCCACCGCGCACTAGTTGGGGCTCGGGCAGGCCCTCGTCGAAGGGCAGGTCGCGCTTGCCCGCGTCCAGCAGCGCCAGTTGCGGCTCCGGCCGGGAGACCACCCGGGCCCAACCGTGCAGCGCGCCGCGGAAGGGCGCCCCGCCGGCGCCGCGGACGAGCGGCGAGATGCCCCGGTAGAACCCGTCGTCGTGGGCGATGTACGCCCCCGAACGCAGCACCACCAGCGCCTCCGGCAGCGCGGCCAACTCCTCGACCACCAGGTCGAAGTAGGCGCTGCCACCGGCCGACACCACGGGCGGCACGCCGTCGGGGTAGGAGCCGGCCAGCCGCCCGTGCAGTTCGCCGAGCGCCCGGAGGTAGCTCCGGACGGTGGCCAGTCCCTGGGCGGTGGCGTCATGGGCGAGGGCGCCCTCGTACCCGCCGACGCCGGCCAGCCGCAGGGTGGGCGCGCGCAGCACGGCGGCGGCGATCTCGACGGCCGTGTCCACGCCGCGCGCACCGGTGCGCCCGCCCGGGCCGCCGAGTTCGACCAGCACCTCGACCGGCCGTTCGGCCCCGGCGGCGCGCAGCGCCTCGTCCATCAGCCGTACGCCCTCGGTGGAGTCGGTCCAGCAGAGGAAGGCGAAGCCCGGGTCGGCGGCCAGTTCGGCGGCCAGCCAGGCCAGTCCGGCCGGGTCGAGCAGGGTGTTGGCGAGCAGGATCCGCTGGACGCCGAAGGCGCGGGCGACCCGCACCTGCGGCAGGTTGGCGAGGGTGATGCCGTGGCTGCCGGCCGCGAGTTGGGCCCGCCAGAGCTCGGGCGCCATGGTGGTCTTGCCGTGCGGGGCGAGTGCGACGCCCGCCTTGGCGCACCAGTCGGCCATGGTGCGGACGTTGTGGTCGAGCGCGGCGCCGTCGAGGGTGAGCAACGGGGTGCCGAGCCCGGAGAGGGTCGGCCCGGTGGCCAGCCATTCGCGGACGGTGCGCCCCCAACTCTCCGGCGGGGCGGCCTTGAAGCGCCAGTCGAGGGTCTCGTCGGCCAGCGCCGCCACCGCGCCCTCGGCGATCCCCGGTCCGGCCGCGGCACTCGCGAAGGCGGCACCGCCCGCCGAGGCGCCGCCCGTCGCAGCACCCCCCGCCGAAGCACCGCCCGCCGAACCGTCGCCGCTTGCGAAGGTCTGCTCCACCGTCTTCCTCCATCCGCCGTGTTGCAACATGTGCAACGAGGGTTGCACATGCTGGCACCACGGTTCTAGCATCGGCGCCGGATCACGGTCAACGGAGTCGAACCGGCAACGGGGTCGAACCGCCAACGGAGTCGAACCGCCGTCAAGGGTCGACAGCCGGCCACCGCAGACGAGGAGCCCAGCAGATGCCGCGACCGGACAACCCGGGGCCGACCCGCCCCGGTCCTCCCCCGACGGCCGTGTGCGTGGGCGAGTCGATGGCCGTCCTGCTGCCCGACCGCCCGGGGCCGCTGGAGGCCGTGGAGAACTTCCGGCTGTCCGTCGGCGGCGCCGAGTCCAACGTGGCCGGGGCACTGGCGGCGCTCGGCGTGCCGACCGCCTGGCTCAGCCGGGTCGGCGACGACGGCTTCGGCCGCCGTCTGCTCGCCGAGGTCGCCGCCCGCGGCGTGGACGTCTCCGGCGTCACCGTCGACCCGCACCGCCCGACCGGCCTCTACCTCAAGGAGGTCGGCGGCGCCACCGGCCACCGGCACGACCTCGGCCCCGGGCGCAGCCGGCTGCACTACCACCGGCGCGGCTCCGCGGCCGCCGCGCTCTCCCCCGCCCTGCTCGCCGACCCGGCCGCCGCCCGACTGCTGGCGGGCGCCCGACTGCTGCACCTGTCCGGCATCACCGCGGCGCTCTCCGACGGCTGCCTGGAGCTGCTCCGCGCCCTGCTCGCCGACCGCCGCCCGGGGCGGCTGGTCAGCTTCGACCTCAACTGGCGCCCCGCGCTCTGGCGGGACCGCGACCCGGCCGTGCTGCCGCCCCTGCTGGACGCCGCCGACCTGCTGCTGCTCGGCGCCGACGAGGCCGAGGCCGCCTTCGGCACCGGCGAGCCGGCCGAGCTGCGCCGCCGCTTCCCCTCCCCCGCGACGGTGGTGGTCAAGGACGCCGCCCGGGTTGTCACCGCCCTGGGGCGGGACGGCACGGCGGTCGCCGAACCGGCGCTGACCGTCGACGTGGTCGAGGCCACCGGCGCGGGCGACGCCTTCGCCGCCGGGTACCTGGCCGGCACCCTGCACGGCCTGGACCAGCGCCGCCGGCTGCGGCTCGGCCACCTGGGCGCGGCCTGCGCGCTGACCGCCCCCGGCGACCAGGCCGAGCTGCCGCCCGCCCCGGTGGTCACCGCCCTGCTGGACGCCTCCCCCGCCGACTGGGCGGCCACCCGGGTCACCGCCCGGGGCATCACCTCCCCGGCCCTGCCCGCTCCGGCCTCCCCCGCCCCGCCCGCGTCCCCCGCCCTGTCCGCTCCGACCACCCCGGCCCGGGCAGAATGAGCCGCCACCCCAGCCACCCGACCGGAGCCAGAGGCCGATGAGCCAGACCGTCACCCGCGCCCTGCGCATCCTCGCCCAGCTCGGCGAGGGCGAGCGCTCCCTCGACCAGCTGGCCGAGGTCCTCGGCGTGCACAAGACCACCGTGCTCCGGCTGCTCCAGAGCCTGGAGGAGGAACGGTTCGTCTACCGCGACGCGGCCTACCGCTACCACCTCGGCGCGGGCCTGTTCGCCCTCTCCGGCCTGGCCCTGGAGCAGCGCGGCATCCGCCGGATCGCCGCCCCGCACCTCGCCGAGCTGAACTCCGCCACCGGCCAGACCGTGCACCTGGCGGCCTACGAGGGCGGCGAGGTGGTCTACATCGACAAGTACGACTCCCGCCACCCGGTGAGGATGTACTCCCGGATCGGTCTGCGGGCCGCCCTGCACAGCGCCGCGGTCTCCAAGGTGCTGCTGGCCGACCTCCCGCTGCCCGAGCGGCGCCGGGTGGTGGCCGGGATCGACTTCACCCCGCACACCGAACGCACCCTCACCACCCCCGAGGCGCTGCTCGCCGAGCTGGAGAAGGTCGCCGCCCAGGGCTGGGCGCAGGACCACGCCGAGCACGAGGCCTTCATCAACTGCGTCGCCGCCCCGATCCGGGACGCCAGTGGCCGGGTGATCGCCGCCGCCTCGATCTCCGTGCCCGACGTCCTCCTCCCGTACGAGCAGGTGCTGGACCTCCTCCCGCAGCTGCTCGCCACCACCCGCGCCGTCTCGGCCGACTGCGGCCGCCCCGAGCACAACTGACCCACCGTCAACCACCGCACCGAAGGAACCCGATGTCCTCCGACAAGTCCGACAAGATCGAGATCCGCACCGACGGCGCCCCGGCCCCGGCCTGGATGTTCTCCCAGGGCGTCCGCAAGGGCCCGATCCTCCAGGTCTCCGGCCAGGGCCCGCAGGACCCGGCGACCGGCGAGTACCTCCACCACGGCGACGTGAAGGCCCAGACCCGCCGCACCCTGGAGAACGTCAAGGCCATCGTGGAGGCGGGCGGCGCCACCATCGAGGACGTGGTGATGTTCCGGGTCTACCTCACCAAGCGCGCGGACTTCCCGCTGATGAACGAGGTCTACGCCGAGTTCATCGACGAGAACATCGAGCCCGGCGGGGTGAAGCCGTGCCGCACCACGATCTTCGTCGAGCTGCCGCAGGAGCCGATGCTGGTGGAGATCGACGCCCAGGCCGTGGTCGCCTGACCCACCGCCGAGTGCCACGAGGGCCCGGACGCCACCCCGCGTCCGGGCCCTCGCCGCACCCCGCACCCGCCGCACCCCGTACTTGCCACACCCTCGCGCGGACATTAGGTTAGCCTCACCTAACCAACAGGAGGTCCGCCCATGAGCCACCCCACCGGCGACACCGAGGTGCCCGAGCCCACCAGCGCCGACCGGGTCCACAGCCTGCTCAGCGCGACCTCCTCGCTCACCGTCCGCGCCCTCGGCGAGCGCCACGACCTGGACGCCCCCGTCTCCGTGCACGGCTCCCGGCTGCGCCTGTGCCTCCCGCTGGACGCCCCGCTCACCACGGCCGCCGCCGGTGCCACCGACGGCCTGGCCGTCGTCCTCGACGTCACCGACGTCTCCCCCGTCGCCGTGCGCCACCGCGTCCGCGCCCGGCTCACCCTGGCCGGCCGACTGCACCTGGCCCACCTCGCCGACGACGGCCTCGGCGTGCACCTGCGGGTGGACGTCGCCCACGCCGTCCTGTCCACCCCGTACGGCACCAGCGCGCTCACCGCCGAGGACCTCGCCCACGCCGTCCCCGACCCGCTGGCCCGGCACGAGGCCGCCCTGCTCACCCACCTGGCCGACGACCACGCCGACGCCCTCGACCTGCTCACCCGGCTGCTCGACCCGGCCCTGCTCACCGGCAACCCGGACGTGCGCCCGCTGGCCCTGGACCGGCACGGCCTGGTCCTGCGCCTGGACCACCCGCACGGCCACCGCGACGTCCGCCTGGTCTTCCCCGAACCCGCCTGCGACACCGAGGACTTCGGCCACCGGATGCACGCCCTGCTGAGCGCCGCCGAGCACGGCCTGCCCGCCCACCGGCACTGACCCCGCCGCCCACCCGGCACCGCCCCGCTCAGCGCTCCACCGCGTCCTCCAGCACGATCCGCCCCATCCGCGCGTACAGCTCCGGCCGAACCCGCCGCAGCACCAAGGCCGTTCCGATCCCGACCAGGAACACCCCGATCACCAGGTACGGGATCAGCCGGAACACCAGGGTGCCCGCCGCCGCCCCGGCCACCGCCCCCCGGTCGGCCACCAGCAGCGCCACCACCGCGCCCATCGCCACCCCGCCGACCAGCGGAGCCAGCAGGGTGCGGAACCAGTGCGCGGTCTCCGGGTGCCGCCGCTGCACGTGGAAGTACCCGACCACCGCGAAGGAGCACAGGGTCTGCACCACCAGGATCGCCATCGTCCCCAACAGCGCCAGCAGCGTGTACAGATGGACGTACGGATCCATCCCGGCCAGCAGGAACGCCAGCACCAGCCCGGCCGCGACCGCCGACTGCACGACCGAGGCGACGTACGGCGAGCCGTGCCGCGGATGGGTCCGGCCGAGTGCCGGGTGCAGCAGCCCCTCCCGCCCGATCGCGTACAAGTACCGTGCGGCGCACTGGTGGAAGGCTATCGCGCAGGCGAACGAGCCGGTGACGACCAGCCATTGGAACACCGTGACCGCCCAGGCCCCGAGGTGCTCGCCCAGCGGGTCGAAGAACAGGCTGTTCCCGTCCTTGCCCGGCACCGCACCGGCGGCCACCGCGACGGCGTGCCCGACTCCATTGCCGGACAGGATCATCCAGGAGACGAACACGTAGAACAGGCCGATCCCGACCACTGACACCATGGTCGCCCGCGGCACCACCCGCTTCGGGTCGCGCGACTCCTCCCCGTACATCGCGGTCGACTCGAAGCCCACCCAGGAGCAGAACGCGAAGACCAGCCCCACCCCGGCCGCCGCCGTGCCCGAACTCCCCACTCCCTTCAGCCCGTTCAGCGGACTCACGGCCCCGAGCACGATCCCGTCCGGCCCGCCGCCGGCGGCCAGCACGGCCAGCGAGACCGCGCCCAGCACCGCGATCTCCAGCAGCAGCGCCACCCCGAGCACCTTCGCCGTCAGATGCAGGTCGAACCAGGCCGTCACCCCGATCACCGTCAGCCCGACCAGTGCGTACCAGCCCCAGTCGAGGTCCACGCCCGCCTGCGAACGGACCAGCCCGCGCAGCGAGTAGGCGAAGAAGCCGATGACCGAGGCCTCGAAGACGATGTACGCCAGCAGCGCGAGCAGCCCCGACGCCATCCCGGCCACCCGGCCCAGCCCGTGCGAGACGTACCCGTAGAACGCCCCGGCGGCCGTGATGTGCCGGGCCATCGCCACGTACCCGACCGAGAAGACCGTGAGCACCACGGTCGCCAGGACGTACGCGGCGGGCGCCCCGGCCCCGTTGCCCTGCCCGATGATGATCGGCAGGTTCCCGGTCATCGCGGTGATCGGGGCGGCGGTGGCGACCGCCATGAACACCACGCCCGGCAGACCGACCGAGTCCGCCTTCAGCCGGTCGACCCCGTCCGACCCGACCCGCGGCCCGACCGCGTCCCCGCTCCGGACGGTCATCCGGCCTCCTCGTCCACCCGGGCGCGCCCGCCCGTCGGACCGGCCGGGCGCTGACTGCGGACAGGATCGCGCGGCGGGGCACGGCCCACGGAACCACAGATCATCCGAAGAACCTGCGGAGTTGACGCCATGTTCGAGCCGTCGAACGCGGCCCGGGAGCGCCGGGGACGCCGGAGCCGACGAGGACTCCGGACACGACGGTAGCCGGCCCCGGCCGCACGAGAGTTCTCGTACGGCCGGGGCCGGCCGTGGGCGTGACCCGCGCCCAGGTCTTGTCCGGCCGATCTTGGCGGATCAGCGCGCGGCGTTGGGCGCCCGGCTGGGCGTGCGCCCGAGTCGGCCTCGTACTGGACGTACTTGGACGATTCGGGCGTGCGTCCAGGCGGGATGCCCGGCGTCGCGCGCCCGGCAAGATCGGCCGGACAAGACCAGATCCACCGGTGCGGCGATCACCCGGTCGAGCGGTCACCCGACATGACCATCCCGGGTGGTCGATTCGCCCCGCACCAGCGGTGGTTCAGGAATCCCGGCGGGAGCCGGTGGTTCAGAGCGCGACGCCGTGCGCGCGCAGGTAGCTGACCGGGTTGATGTCCGAGCCGTAGTCCGGACCGGTCCGGACCTCGAAGTGCAGGTGCGGGCCGGTCACATTGCCGGTCGCACCGGAGTAGCCGATCTGCTGACCGGTGGCGACGGACTGACCGACCTTCACGCCGATCGAAGAGAGGTGCGCGTACTGCGCGTACTTGCCGTCGGCGAGCTTGAGCTCGACCTCGTTGCCGTAGGCGCCGTCGTAGGCGGCCTTCACCACGACCCCGTTGGCGACGGCGCGCAGCGGGGTGCCGGTGGAGCAGACGAAGTCCTGGCCGGTGTGGTGGCCGGAGGCCCACATGGCGCCCGCCACCCCGTAGGCCTCGCCCAGCACCGGGGCGGCGAGCGGGGCGACGTAGCCGGAGGTGACGGCGGCCGGGACGACCGCGGCCGGAGCAGCGGCGGCCGGGGCGGCGGCGACAGCGGCCGGGGCGGCCACGACGACGGCGGCCGGGGTGCTGGTCGCCTGGGCGTTCATCGCGGTCACGAGCGGCAGGACGAACGAGACGCCGGTGACGGCGGCGGCGATGCCGATGCGGGCGGCACGGGGCAGGGCGATACGACGAGCCTGTGCAGGCATGGAATTTTCCTCTCCGACGCCTGCGAGGTGAGCTGTCGGGTTCGGGCTGGAGTTGCCCGGCCGCATGCGCGGCTTCACCCCGAGCCGGTCCTGGTGGTCCGCGCTGTGAAAGCGCGAACTCCGGTCCGGCGACTTACCTGTGGGTCCCCCGCTCCTGCCGTACAGAGTTCGTTGCGAGCCACCCGGCAGCGGCAGGACTCGGCGTTCCACCCGGCGGATCCGTCCGGGCTGGCCGGGCGGTCGCTGAACTAAAACTCATCCGTTCGGGTGAAGCAATGTCGATCTCTCGAAACGGCGGCCGATCCCGCCCCCGCGGTAACCCTCCGCATGATCCGCCGTACGGTCCGTGCACGATCCGTTCACCCGGAGCCACTGATCCACGACCCTGCGCCGACCGGCGCGGCACCGCGCGACCGGAGGACCACCCACCGTCACCGGCCGACACACCGCCCGGTGACCCTTGTCACGTACACCCCCGTGGGCACAGGATTCGACCCGTGGCCACCTCTCACGCCGGCACCCTGCGCCTGGGCAGCGCACAGGGTCGCTGGGTCCTCCTCGCAACGGTGCTCGGCTCCAGCATGGCGATGCTCGACGGCACCGTGGTGAACGTCGCCCTGCCCCGGATCGGCGCCGACCTCGGCGCCACCCTCGCCTCCCTGCAAT
The DNA here is from genome assembly GCF_040303245.1 of Kitasatospora sp. NPDC096077. Taxonomy (NCBI): domain Bacteria; kingdom Bacillati; phylum Actinomycetota; class Actinomycetes; order Kitasatosporales; family Streptomycetaceae; genus Kitasatospora; species Kitasatospora sp. NPDC096077. The sequence continues at coordinate 182,553 of NZ_JBEOSV010000008.1, forward strand.
GGACCCTGAACGCCTACCTGCTCACCCTGGCGGGCCTGATCCTGCTCGGCGGCGCCCTCGGCGACCGCTACGGGCGGCGCCGGGTCTTCCTAATCGGCGTGGTCTGGTTCGCCGCCGCCTCGGCGGCCTGCGCCGCCGCCCCGACCATCCACGTGCTGATCGCCGCCCGCGCCGTCCAGGGCATCGGCGGGGCGCTGCTCACCCCGGGCTCGCTCGCGATGCTCCAGGCCGTCTTCCACCCGGACGACCGCTCGGCCGCGGTCGGCCTGTGGTCCGGCCTCGGCGGGGTGTCGGCGGCCGTCGGCCCCTTCCTCGGCGGCTGGCTGGTGGACGGCCCCGGCTGGCGCTGGATCTTCCTGCTGAACCTGCCGCTGGCCGCCGCCGTGATCGCGGTGACCTCCCGTTACGTCCCGGAGAGCCGGGACGAGTCCGCCGCCGGCCGCTTCGACGTGCCCGGCGCCCTGCTCGCCGCCCTCGCCCTCGGCGCGATCACCTACGCGCTCACCGCCGCCGGGGAGGGCCTGTCCCCCGCCGTCTGGGTCACCGGCGTGGCCGGTCTGCTGCTGGGCGCGGCCTTCGTGGCCGTGGAGCGGCGGGCGCCCGACCCGATGCTGCCGCTCGGGCTGTTCTCCTCCCGACTGTTCACCGCCGTGAACCTGGTCACCCTGTGCGTCTACGCGGCGTTCAGCGGGGTGTTCTTCCTGCTGGTGGTGCAGCTGCAGATCGTCGCCGGCTTCTCCCCGCTGGTCTCCGGCTTCGCGCTGGTGCCGATCACGGTGCTGATGCTGACCCTGTCCGCGCGCGCCGGGCGGCTCGGCAAGCGGATCGGCCCGCGCATCCCGCTCACCGTCGGCCCGCTGCTGTGCGCCGCCGGGGTGCTGCTGATGCTGCGCACCGGTCCCGGCTCCTCCTACTGGGCGGACGTGCTGCCGGCCGTCGCGGTGATGGGTTCCGGGATGACGCTGCTGGTGGCCCCGCTGACCGCCACCGTGCTGGCCGCCGTCGAGGTGCGGCACGCGGGCATCGCCAGCGGGGTGAACAACGCCGCCGCCCGCGCGGCCGGCCTGCTCGCGGTGGCCGCCCTCCCGGCGCTGGCCGGGCTGAGCGGCGACGCCTACCGGGTGCCGGCCTCGGTGGACTCCGCCTTCCACACCGCGATGCTGATCTGCGCCGGACTGCTGGTCTGCGGCGGGCTGATCGCCTTCACCACCATCCGCGGCAACGTGCTCGCCCCCGAGGAGGAGCACCCGGTGGCCGAGCCGAACTGCGACTGGCCGTGCGCCACCACCACCCCGCCGCTCGACCCGGGCCGCCCCCGGACGCCCGAGGGCCCCGCCACCGGAACGGCGACGGGGCCCTCGTCGGACGACTGACCGATGCTGACGCTACGTCAGAGAATGTCGGCGGGCGCGTACTTGGCGGCCTCCGGGTAGGCCGCGGCGACGGCCTCCACCTGGCGGACCACCTCGGCGACCTGCGCCCCGGCCGCCCCGGTGAAGGACAGCCGGTCGGCCAGCAGCGCGTCCAGCGCGGCCCGGTCCAGCGGGATCCGGTCGTCGGCGGCGAGGCGGTCCAGCAGCTCGTTCTCCCGAGCGCCAGCGCGCATCGCCAGCGCGGAGGCGACGGCGTGCTCCTTGATGACCTCGTGCCCGGTCTCCCGGCCGACGCCCGCGCGCACCGCGCCCATCAGCACCTTGGTGGTGGCCAGGAACGGCAGGTAGCGGTCCAGCTCGGCCTCGATCACGGCCGGGAAGGCGCCGAACTCGTCCAGGACGGTCAGGAAGGTCTCCAGCAGGCCGTCGAAGGCGAAGAAGGCGTCCGGCAGCGCGACCCGGCGCACCACCGAGCAGGAGACGTCGCCCTCGTTCCACTGGTCGCCGGCCAGCTCGCCGGTCATCGAGGCGTAGCCGCGCAGGATGACGGCCAGGCCGTTGACGCGCTCGCAGGAGCGGGTGTTCATCTTGTGCGGCATCGCGGAGGAGCCGACCTGGCCCTCCTTGAAGCCCTCCGTCACCAGCTCGTGGCCGGCCATCAGGCGGATGGTCTTGGCCAGGCTGGACGGCGCGGCGGCCAGCTGGACGAGGGCGGTGAGCACCTCGAAGTCCAGCGAGCGCGGGTAGACCTGGCCGACGCTGGTCAGCACGTTCTCGAAGCCGAGGTGGCCGGCGACCCGGCGCTCCAGCTCGGCCAGCTTCTGGGTGTCGCCGCCGAGCAGGTCCAGCATGTCCTGGGCGGTGCCGACCGGGCCCTTGATCCCGCGCAGCGGGTAGCGGGCGATCAGCTCCTCCAGCCGGCGGAAGGCGACCAGCAGCTCGTCGGTGATCGACGCGAAGCGCTTGCCCAGGGTGGTGGCCTGCGCGGCCACGTTGTGCGAGCGGCCGGCCATGACCAGCTCGGCGTGCTGGGCGGACAGGCCGGCCAGGCGCACCAGGACGGCGACCGTACGGTCCCGGACGTGCTCCAGCGACTGGCGGATCTGCAGCTGCTCGACGTTCTCGGTCAGATCCCGGGAGGTCATGCCCTTGTGGATCTGCTCGTGGCCGGCGAGTTCGCTGAACTCCTCGATCCGGGCCTTCACGTCGTGGCGGGTGATCCGCTCACGGGCGGCGATCGAGCCGAGGTCGACCTGGTCGATCACCCGCTCGTAGTCGGCCACGGCGGTCGCCGGAACCTCGACACCGAGGTCCTGCTGGGCCTTCAGGACGGCGAGCCACAGGTGGCGCTCAAGGACCACCTTGTGCTCGGGGGACCACAGCTGGGCCAGGGTCGCCGAGGCGTACCGGGAGGCCAGGACATTGGGGATCTGGGGCTTCGCGCTCACGCTTCGCAAGAGTAACAGCCGAGGTCACGCCGACCGTCAGCGGATGGGGTGGGCCTGCGCGCGGCCCCCGCTCGGGCCGGGGCACGGCCGCCGCTTCGGCCGACACCCGGCCCCGCCCGAACCGGGACACGGCCCCGCTACTGCGCGCCGCCCGCCCGTCCGGCCAGCACCGGCAGGACCTGCCCGCAGATCGAGTGCAGCGCGATCCGCTGCTCGTCGGTCATCGCCTCGAAGGCCTGGTGGGTGCGGGCCATCTCGCCGCGGATCCGGTTGAGGATCTCCCGGCCCTCGTCCGTGATCACCACGATCTTCACCCGGCGGTCGCCGGCGGCCGCCTCCCGGTTGGCCAGGCCCAGCGTCTCCAGCCGGTCCACGATCCCGGTCACGTTCGACGCGTCACAGCCCAGCCGTCCGGCCAGCGCCCGCATCGGCACCGGCTCCTGGACCGAGCCCAGCGCCTTGGCCTGGGAGGAGGACAGCCCGTGCCGGGCCGCGGCCGCCGCGAAGTCCTGGAAGTACGCGGCGCCGACGGCGGCCAGCGCCTCCATCAGATCGGCGTTGGTCGGTACGGTCGTCGTCGAGGTCGAACCCATGGGGTCAGCGTACGGCCGAGTGCTTCAGCAACTCAAGCTTTGAGCACGGCAACCGTCCGCGAGCCGTCTCACACTCCCCCGATCGGGGGACGAGCAGGGCGCCGACGGTCAGAGCACGAGCTGGTCGAACAGCCGCCGCAGCTCCGTCTCCGGGTCCGCGGTCAGCCCGGTGTGCACCGGCCCCGGCTGGACGATCGCGCTGCGCGGCGCGGTCAGCCAGCGGAACCGCTGCCCGGGACTGTCCGAAGCCGCCGGACCGGCCGGCGGGCCGCCCAGGCAGACCGCCTCGATGCCCTGCAGCGCCCGGCGCACCCCCTGCACGTCCGCCACCGGGTCCAGCGCCAGCAACCGGGCCTGGTCCAGGTGGGTCCGCGCCGCCAGATGGGCGGCCTGCCGGCAGTACAGCAGCACCCCGACGTTGACGCACTCGCCCCGCTCGACCCGCGGCACCGCCCGGATCACGGCGTACTCGTAGTCGTGCAGCTCGACGACGGCCGGCAGCGCGGCCGACAGCGGCCCGGTCATGCGGACACCTCCGGCAGCCAGTCGCGCGGACCGGCCAGTCGCTCGGTCAGCTGGGCCCGGTACGCGGCGCGCACGTCCTCGGGCGAGTCGAAGCCGAACTCGTCCACCAGCCACACCTCGGGGATCTGCGCCACGGCCGCCTCGATCGCCGCCTCCGCGAGCGGCGCGAGCGCCTTGTCCGCCGCCGCCAGGTCCGGCCGGGCGCGCAGCAGCGCGTGGTCGGAGGCGTCGTACGGGCGGCGCACCCAGCCGGCCGCGCCGGCCCAGTTGTGATGGAAGATCAGGCTCGCGCCGTGGTCGATCAGCCGCAGCCCGCCGGTCGCCACCAGCAGGTTGGGGTTGCGCCAGGAGCGGTCGACGTTGCCGATCAGCGCGTCGAACCAGAGCACCTGCCCGGCGAGTTCGGAGTCCACGTCGAAGCAGAGCGGATCGAAGTTCAACGCGCCGCTGACGAAGGCCATCCCGAGGTTGGTCCCGCCGCTGGCCCGCATCTGGTCCTGCACCTGGTGGTCCGGCTCGCTGCGCGCGAGCACCGGGTCCAGGTCGACCGTCACCAGCTCCGGCACCGGCAGTCCGAGCCGCCGCCCCAGTTCCCCGGCCAGCACCTCCGCGACCAACGCCTTCCGGCCCTGCGCCGCGCCGACCCATTTCAGCGCGTACAGCCGCCGGTCGTCGGCCTCGACCAGGCCCGGCATCGAGCCGCCTTCTCGCAGTGGCGTCACGTACCGGATCGCCGTCACCTCGGGGAGCACGCCCGACAGCTTATCGGTGCACCACCCACCCCCGTGCGCACCGGGCCCACACCCCGTCACCCACGGCCTCTCACCACTGCTCCCCGTCCGCCCCGCACCCCACCCGCGCCCCTCCCCTTACCCCCTCCCCCCAGCGCCCCACCCCGGTGGCAGCCCCCGCTGCTCCGTGCGAGTGTGGCGGACAGTAATGGGGACCTTCCGGTACGACCCGCACGGCAAAGGGATGAGCGATGGAACGACCTCGGATCCTGATCGTGGGCGGCGGCTTCGCAGGCCTGGAGTGCGCCCGCCGCCTCGAACACAAGCTCTCGCCCTCGGAGGCCGAGATCACGCTGGTCACGCCGTTCAGCTACCAGCTCTACCTCCCCCTCCTGCCGCACGTCGCCGCCGGCGTCCTCACCCCCCAGTCCGTCGCGATCTCGCTGCGCCGCAGCCTGCGCCGTACCCACATCGTCCCCGGCGGCGCCATCGGCGTGGACCCGGCCGCCAAGGTGTGCGTGGTCCGCAAGATCACCGACGAGGTGATCGCGCAGAAGTACGACGTCCTGGTGCTCGCCCCCGGCAGCATCACCCGCACCTTCGACATCCCGGGCCTCACCGACTACGCCCGCGGCATGAAGACGCTCGCCGAGGCGGCCTACGTCCGCGACCACGTGATCGCCCAACTCGACCTCGCCTCGGCCACCTTGGACCAGCGCGAACGCGAGTCCCGGCTGCAGTTCGTGGTGGTCGGCGGCGGCTACGCGGGCACCGAGACCGCCGCCTGCCTGCAGCGCCTGACCACCGCCGCCGCCCGCCGCTACCCGCGCCTGGACGCCCGCCAGATCAAGTGGCACCTGATCGACATCGCCCCCAAGCTGATGCCCGAACTCGGCGACGCGCTCGGTATCGCCGCCCTGGAGGTGCTGCGGGAGCGCGGCATCGAGGTGTCGCTGGGCGTCTCGGTGGCCGAAGTCGGCGCCGAGACGGTCAAGTTCACCGACGGGCGGGTGCTCCCCTGCCGCACCCTGATCTGGACCGCCGGCGTGGCCGCCAGCCCGCTGATCGGCACCCTGGACGCCGAGACGGTCCGCGGCCGGATCGCGGTGACGGCGGAGATGCGGGTGCCGCAGCTGGAGGGCGTGTTCGCGCTCGGCGACGCGGCCGCCGTCCCCGACCTGGCCAAGGGCGACGGAGCCGTCTGCCCGCCGACCGCCCAGCACTCGGCCCGCCAGGGCCGCGCGGTGGCGGACAACGTGATCGCCTCGCTCCGCAGCCAGCCCCTGGAGCCGTACTACCACAAGGACTTGGGCCTGGTGGTCGACCTCGGTGGCAAGGACGCGGTGTCCAAGCCGCTCGGCATCGAACTGCGCGGCGTGCCCGCCCAGTTGGTGGCCCGCGGCTACCACATCATGGCGATGCGCACCAATGTGGCGAAGTTCCGGGTGGGCGCGAACTGGCTGCTCAACGCGACCGCCGGAGACGACTTCGTCCGCACCGGCTTCCTGGCCCGCCAGCCCGCCCGGCTGCAGGACTTCGAGTACACCGACGCCTATCTGACGAAGGATCAGGTGCGCGCCCACGCCCAGTCCCTGCTCGCCAAGGGCTGACCACGCCCGTGCCGTCGCCCCCTCACCGGATCGGTGAGGGGGCGACGGCGCGTCCGGGTCACTCCGCGGTCAGGTACATCCCGCTCGCATCCTGCCCGGCCGTGTTGTCGCACGCGTAGTTGCCGGTCGGCCGGGCCCACAGCTGGCTCAGGCAGCTGCCGAGCGCCGCCTGCCCGTAGTAGTTGGGGTGCATCGACTCCTGCAGCACGCCCTGGGTGGTGTTGAGCCCGCCGTCCAGGAACCGCGCCCACTCGCTGGTGGTCGCGGACGGCGCGGAGCCGGCCGTCGGCTGCTGGGTGGCGGTGGAGCACACCTCGCGGCCCTGCAGCATGTTCGAGAGGTCCAGGAACTGCGCCCCCTTGGCCGCCGCGACCCCGGCCAGCGCCTTGGAGATCTGGGGCACCATGGAGTCCCGGGCCCAGTCGGCGTCCGCGTTCCAGAACGGGCAGCCGCCGGTGTCCGAGCGGGTCCAGCCGCTCTCCGGGTAGCGCATCTCGGCGCTGCGCGGGATCGGCGACGGGTACGACTGCAGGACCAGCCGGTAGTCCGACTGCGCGTACCCGGCGTCGGACATCACCGCGCGGATCTCGTCGACCGCCTTGCCGACCCCGGCCATCGCGGTCGGCAGCTGCGAGTCGATCTGGGACTGCGCGGAGTCGTGGCAGTACGAGTTCCAGATCAGGTAGTCCTGCACGCAGTCGGAGATGATCCCGGAGAAGCCGAGGTCGTTGCCGCCGATCGACAGGGTGATCAGCTTGACGTCGTTCTGCCGGGCCACGGTGGCGAGTTGGTCCGCCTGCGGGGCCTCGCCCTTGAGCGACTGGCCGCCGTCGGCGGCGCGGAAGACGTTCGCGGTGACGGCCCCGGAGCAGGCCAGGTTGATCCGGTTCTGCGCGACGGTCGAGGCGCCCAGCACCTCGGAGACGTCGGAGCGGTCGCAGCCGCTCGCCGCCGTGGCGCCGTACACCAGCGAGGGGTCGGCCGAACTCCCGTTCCAGGCCCGGTCGGTGCCGTTGTGGTCGGCGCTGCCGCCGGCCGAGTTGCCCTGCCAGCGCCCGGCCTCGCCGGAGATGTAGCTGTCGCCGAGCGCGACGCTGGCGGTCGGCCCGCTCGGCACCGCCGCCCGCGCCGCCGGAGCGGCCGGAGCCGCCGAGGCGGGCGCGGCGACGGCCAGCCCGGCCACGGTCAGCGGCAGGGCGAGGGCCGCGGCGAGCAGCCGTCGGGCGGGGCGGCGGGTACTGCGGGTGATGCTCGAACCGTTTTCGGGCACGGCGGAACTCCTGCGGCTCGGTCTCCCCGCGTTTCGGGGGCGGGGAGACGCCTGGGTGTGAGGGTGGGCCGCCGGCCGGTGGCGCAAAGGAAGATGGCATGGCCGCGCCGGTCACCGCTAGGCACCTGCAGCAGGTTTCCCGCTTTGTTACCGACGGGTTCAGACCAGCCGGGTGTCGACACCGTCCGTTCCCAGAACCGCTGCCAGATCGTTGGCCAGTTCCGTTGCGTCCGCCGGGTCCAGGCGTGCGACGGTGAACCGCAGCCCGGGCGGCGACTGGATCCGGTACCGCGCTCCGGGCGCCGCCACCCAGCCGCGCTGCACCAGCGCCGCCAGCGCCGAGGTCTCGTCCGGCACCGGCACCCAGACGTTCAGCCCGCTCGCCCCGTGCGCCTCGATGCCGCGCGCCGCCAGCTCCGTCAACAGCGCGTCCCGGCGCGCCCGGTAGGTCGCGGCCAGGCTCGCGACCGGCACCGCGTCGGCACGCCACAGCTCGACGACGGTGCGCTGCAGCAGGTGGCTGACCCAGCCCGCGCCGAGCCGCAGCCGCCCGGAGACCCGGCCGACCGTCTCCTCGTCACCGACCATCACCGCCACCCGCAGGTCCGGCCCGTAGGCCTTGGCCGCCGAACGCACCACCGCCCAGTGCTGCGGCCCGGCGCCGACCAGCGACCGGTACGGCTGGTCGACCATGCCGTGCCCGTGGTCGTCCTCGATCAGCAGCACCCCGGGGTGCTCGGCCAGGACGGCCCGCAGCTCCGCCGCCCGTTCCGCGCCGACCGCCGCACCGGTCGGGTTCTGCGCCCGGCTGGTGACCACCACCGCGCGGGCACCCTCGGCCAGCGCCCCGGCCAGCGCGTCCGGCAGCGGCCCCTCGTCGTCCAGCCGGACCGGCACCGGCCGCAGCCCCATCGCGGGCAGCAGGTCGAGCAGGCTGCCCCAGCCCGGGTCCTCCACGGCCACCGCGTCGCCGGGGCGCAGCCAGGCGCCGAGGGTGCGCTCGACGGCGTCCAGCGCACCGGAGGCGACCGCGATCGGGCCGCCGGGCAGCCCGTCGGCCTCGAAGGAGCCGCGGGCGAGTTCGTGCAGTCCGGGGTCGAGGCGCGGGTGCCCGTAGAGCACCGGCTCGGCCCTGGCGGCCTCGGCGGCGGCCGCCAGGGCCGGGCCGAGGTCGGGCAGCAGCGCCGGGTCGGGGTTGCCGCTGGCGAGGTCGCGGGCGTGCGCGGGGACGGGGATGCGGATCTGGTCGCGCGGGGTGAGCGCGGGCCGGGGCAGGATCCGGCTGCCCTTGCGGCCGGCCGTCTCGATCACGCCGCGGTCGCGCAGCAGCCGGTAGGCGGCGGCCACGGTGTTGGGGTTGACGCCGAGTTCGGCGGCGAGGTCGCGCAGCGGAGGCAGCGCGGTTCCGGGGGCGAGCCGCCCGCTGCTCACGCCCTGTTCGATGTGGGCCGCGATTTCGCTGGCGCGTCGCCCTTTCAGCGGATAGTCTCCTAGCACAAACACGATTATGCACTAGTACATAGAGGTTGTCATGTCGGCGAGCCCTGAAGACACCCACGGGTCCACCTACGCCCGCACCCCCCGGACCACCCCGACCCGCTACAAGGACCGCGCCACCTGGGAACAGGAGGCGATCCACGCCGTCCTGGACGATGCCTTCGTCTGCCACCTCGGCTTCGTCGCCGACGGCGCCCCGGTCGTGCTGCCCACGATCTTCGCCCGGGTCGGCAGCCGGCTCTACCTGCACGGCTCCACCGGCAGCCGCCCGCTGCGCGGCGCCGCCGACGAGCAGGGCCTCCAGGTCTGCGTCACCGTCACCCACGTCGACGCCCTGGTGCTGACCAAGTCCGCGTTCAACCACTCGGTGAACTTCCGCTCGGTGGTCGCCCACGGCACCGCCCACCAGGTCACCGACCCCGAGGAGCTGGACGTCGCCCTGGCCGCCCTGGTCGACCAGGTCGTCCCCGGCCGCTCCGGCGAGGTCCGCCCGGCCAATCCCAAGGAGCTCGCCGCCACCGCCGTGATCCGGCTGGAGCTGGACGAGGTCTCGGCCAAGACCCGCTCGGACGGCGCCAACGACGACCCGGCCGACGCCGACCTGCCGCACTGGTCCGGCATCGTCCCGGTCCGCACCGTGTACGGCACCCCCGAACCTCACGACGCGACCGTCCCGCTCCCGGCACACATGCACCGCTTCCCGCGCTGAACGGAACCCTCCGATGCTGATCAGATCCTGGGACCGCGGTGACGAGGACGAGTGGCGGGCCTGGCTCGCCGAGGGCCGCGACTTCGGCCTGCTCGCCGCCAACGGCCGCCCCGGCGAGGGCCCGGTGCTGGTCCCGACGCACTTCCTGCTGGACGAGGAGCGCGGCGAGATCCTGCTCCACCTCGCCGCGCCCAACCCGCTGCTGGCCGCCGTCCGGGCCGACCCCAACGTCACCCTGGCGGTCACCGACGGCTACGCCTTCGCCCCCGGCCACTGGCGCGGCGAGCCGGGCACGCCCACCAGCTACTACGCCTCGGTGCACTTCCACTGCACCGCCGAGGTGGTCGAGTCCGCCGCCGGCAAGGCGGAGATCCTCAACCGCCAGCTGGCGCACTTCCAGCCGGAGACCCCGGACTTCCGGGTGGTCCCCGGCCCGAACGAGCTCGCCCGGCTGCTGCCCGGCCTGCGCGGACTCCGACTGACGGTCCGCGAGGTCCGCGCCAAGTTCAAGTACGACGACAAGAAGCCGGCCGAGGAGCAGCGGGCGATCGCCGGGCGGCTCGCCGAGCGCGCGAACGGCCCGGCGCTGCGCCGCGACCAGGACGCCGCCGCCCGCACCGAACTGCTGCGGCGCCATCAGCGGCGCGCGGCCAGCGGACGCGCCGTCGACTGACCCCGTTTCACCCGATCGGCGCCCAGCCCGGGCAGGTCGGCCGCCGCGCTGCTCGAATGTGAGACGAGTCCTGCCCGCCCGTCGGAGCGGGCCCGTCCACCTCGGGGAGCGCGCGTTGTCCACAGTCCACAGCCCAGGGGCGTCCGGGGAGGCCCACCTCGGCCACGTCATCTTCATCTCGGCGGCCGCCGCGATGGGCGGCTTCCTGTTCGGCTACGACAGCGCCGTGATCAACGGCGCGGTGACCGGCATCCAGAAGCACTTCGAGGTCGGCCACGGCACCACCGCCTTCGTGGTGGCCATCGCCCTGCTCGGCTCGGCCGTCGGCGCGGTGGCCGCCGGACGGCTGGCCGACCACCTCGGCCGGGTCCGCACCATGCTGCTGGCCGCCGTGCTGTTCGCGGCCAGCGGCATCGGCTCGATGTTCCCGCCGAACATCGAGGCGCTGGCCGCCTGGCGCGTGGTCGGCGGCGTCGCGATCGGCATCGCCTCGGTGATCGCCCCCACCTACATCGCCGAGGTCGCCCCCACCGCCTACCGCGGCCGGCTCGCGTCCTTCCAGCAGATGGCGATCGTGCTCGGCATCACCGTCTCCCAGCTCGCCAACTGGGCGCTCAACCAGGCCGCCGGCGGCGAGTCCACCGGCCACCTCGGCGGCATCCAGGCCTGGCAGTGGATGCTCGGCGTCGAGACCATCCCGGCCCTGGTGTACGGCCTGATGGCCCTTTCCATCCCGGAGTCGCCGCGCTACCTGATCGCCGACCACCGCGAGGAGCAGGCCCGCAAGGTGCTGGTCGAGGTGGAGGGCGAGGACGTCGACCTGGACGCCCGGGTCGCCGAGATCCGCCAGGTGCTGGAGTCCTCCCACAAACCCCGGCTCAAGGACCTGCTCGGCGGCCGCTTCGGTCTGCTGCCGATCGTCTGGGTCGGCATCGGCGCCTCGGTGTTCCAGCAGTTCGTCGGCATCAACGTGATCTTCTACTACTCCTCCTTCCTCTGGCAGTCGGTCGGCATCAACGAGTCCAACTCGCTGCTGATCAGCCTCTCCACCTCGATCATCAACGTGATCGGCACGGTGATCGCGATGGTCCTGGTGGACCGGATCGGCCGCAAGCCGCTGGCGCTGGCCGGTTCCATCGGGATGGCCCTCGCCCTGGCCACGGCCGCCTGGGCCTTCTCCTACCGGAGCGGCACCGGCGACACCGCCACCCTCGACAACACCCACGCCACCGTCGCCCTGATCGCCGCGCACGTGTTCGTGCTCTGCTTCGCCTTCTCCTGGGGCGTGGTGGTCTGGGTGCTGCTCGGCGAGATGTTCCCCAACCGGATCCGCGCGCTGGCCCTGTCGGTCGCCGCCTCGGCCCAGTGGATCGCCAACTGGGCGATCACCGTCAGCTTCCCGGACCTCGCCGACTGGAACCTCTCCGCGACGTACATCATCTACGCGGCCTTCGCGCTGCTCTCCATCCCGTTCGTGGCCTTCTGCATCAAGGAGACCAAGGGCCGCGCCCTGGAGGAGATGGGCTGAGTCCCCGCCCGCTCCCCCTCCCCCGCCGCACGCGGCCCGACCCACCGAGAGGTAGCCATGCCTGACCAGGGCGGCTCCCGGCAGAACGTCACCTTCCCGAGCAACGGCCGCACCGCGCACGGGTACCTGGCCCGCCCCCCGCAGGGGATCGGGCCGGGACTGGTGGTGGTGCAGGAGTGGTGGGGGCTCACCTCGCACGTCGCCGACCTGGCCGACCGCTTCGCCGCCGAGGGGTTCACCGTGCTCGCCCCCGACCTGTTCGGCGGCGCCACCACCCACGACAGCGCCGAGGCGGCCCGGCTCAAGCGCGAACTCCCGGTCGAGCGGGCCGTCGAGGACCTCTTCGGCGCCGTCGGCTTCCTGCTCTCGCTGGACGGCGTGGTCGGCGACGCGGTCGGCGCGGTCGGCTTCTGCATGGGCGGCGGCTTCGCCCTGATGCTGGCGGCCCGGGCCGGCGACCGGGTGGCCGCGGTGGTCCCGTTCTACGGCCTCCCGCCCGACCCCGACTTCGACTACCGCGGCCTGACCGCCCACGTCCTCGGCCACTTCGGCGAGCTCGACCGCTCGATCCCGATGGCCGCCGTGGACGAGGCCGCGATCCGGATCGGCGAGGCCACCGACGTCCGCCCCGAGATCCACTTCTACCCGGCCGGGCACGCCTTCATGAACGACGAGAACCCGCTCGGCGGCTACGACGCCCTCCAGGCCCGGACCGCCTGGCGACGCACCCTCACCTTCCTCTGGGGCCACCTCGGCTGACCCCCGGAGCGCTTCCGGCCCACGCCCGGGACCGCTCCCGCCCACGCCACCGGGCAGCTGCGAAACCCGATGGACACCTGTACGAACTCCGGCCATAGTCACCCGGGTGCCCACCCCACACCCGCCGCCCGCCCGCCGCCTCGCCTGGGCGAGCCGCAACTTCCGCATCCAGACCGCCGCCACCGTGATCAGCGGCCTCGGCAACGCCGGCGCCCCGATCGCCACCGCGTTCGCCGTCCTCGGCAACGGCGGCGGCACCGCCGAGGTCGGCTACGTCACCGCCGCCCGCCTGCTGCCCACCGTCCTGTTCCTGCTGCTCGGCGGCACCCTCGCCGACCGGCTGCCGCGCCACCGGATCATGGTCGGCGCCAACCTGTTCAGCGCCGTCGCCCAGGCCGTGCTGGCCGCCCTGGTGCTGGCCGGGGACGTCCGGCTCTGGCAGCTGCTGGTGCTCTCCGCCGCCGGCGGCGCCGGCTACGCCCTCTACGCCCCCGCGGCCGGCGGAATGATCATGCAGGCCGTCCCCCAGGAGCACGCCACCCGCGCGTTCTCGGTCTTCCGGATGAGCCAGAACGCCGCCCAGATCGGCGGGGCCGCCCTCGGCGGAGCGCTCACCACCGCCGTCGGCCCCGGCTGGGTGCTCGCCCTGGACGCCCTCTGCTTCCTGCTCTCCGCCGCCCTGCGCTTCCTCCTGGAGCCCGAGTCCGCGCCGGCCCCCTCCGGCGGCAGCATGCTGCGCGACCTGCGCGAGGGCTGGCGGGAGTTCTCCTCCCGCCGCTGGCTCTGGGTGATCGTGCTGCAGTTCGCCGTCCTGATCGCCTGCATCAACGCGGTCGAGGCGGTGTACGGGCCGACGTACGCCAACGAGTACCTGGGCGGCGCCACCGACTGGGGCCTGGCGATGTCCGCCTACGGGTTCGGCCTGGTGGCCACCGGCCTGCTGATGGTCCGTTGGCGTCCCCGCCGGATCCTGCTGGTCGGCAACTGGGGCGTGTTCCTCTTCGGGCTGCCCGCCCTCGCCCTGGCCGCCCGCTTCCCGCTCCCGCTGCTGATCGCCGCGATGTTCCTCTCCGGCGTCGGCGTCACGGTCTTCGGCGTCAACTGGATGGTCGCGCTCCAGCAGGAGATCCCCGAGGAGATGTTCTCCCGGGTCACCGCCTACGACGAGCTCGGCTCCTACTCGCTGGCCCCGATCGGGACCGCGCTGGCCGGCCCCGCCGCCGTCGTGCTCGGCCTGTCCGGCGCGCTCTGGGCCTGCGCCGGGCTCTGCCTGCTGCTCAGCGCCCTCGTGCTGATCGACCCCCAGGTCCGCCGGCTCTCCCGCCGGGACCCGCACCGAAGCACCGCGGACGCACCGGTGCCCGCCGTCGCGCCCACGCCCACGCCGTGAGCGCCCTGTGCGCCCCGCGTGCGCCCGCTGCCGAGCAACCACCGGTGCGAATGGTTCGTCCGACCAGGTAGGAAACACCATCCACCTGGGGGGCCCACCGGTGCCTAAGCCACTGCTGTTCCTGGACGTCGACGGGGTGCTGAACCCGGTCTGTCCGCATCCGGACGCCGGGTTCGACTCCCACACCCTGCTCGGCTACGCCGTCCTGCTCGCCGCCAAGCACGGCGCCTGGCTGCGCGAGCTCTCCGGAACGTACGAGCTGGTCTGGGCCACCACCTGGGAGGAGCACGCCAACACCCACATCGCCCCGGCGATCGGCCTGGACCCGCTCCCCTTCGTCCGCTTCACCGGTGACGTCCCCCACCCCGGCGACCCGCGCGTCCCGCTGATGGAGCTGTTCTCCGCCCGCAAGTGGGCCCCGCTGCTGCGCTACGCCGAGGGCCGACCGTTCGCCTGGGTGGACGACGTGATCCCGTCCCGGCTGGTCCGCCGCTCGCTCTGGCGCCGCGACCGCCTGCTGCTGCCGATCGACCCCGGCCAGGGCCTGGAGCGCCGGCACGTCGACCGGCTGCTCAGCCGTCCGCCGCGCGCCCTGTCGTTGTCAGCCGGCGGAACGGCCGTCAGGGGGTAGGCAGCCAACTGACGTGCCCGGCGAGCAGCGCGTACCCGACGAAGGCCACCGTGTCGATCAGCGCGTGCGCCGCCACCAGCGGCATCACCCGCCCCCAACGCCGGTACAGCAGGCAGAACACCGCCCCCATCACCATGTTGCCGACCAGCCCGCCGACCCCCTGGTACAGGTGGTACGAGCCGCGCAGCACCGAACTGGCCACCACCACGGCCGGCCAGGACCACCCCCGCTGACCCAGCCGGCGCAGCAGGTAGCCGAGGACGACGACCTCCTCCAGGACGGCGTTCTGCCAGGCCGACAGCACCAGCACCGGCACCCGCCACCACACGTCCGGCAGCCCCGAGGGCGCCACCGTCAGGTTGTACCCGGCCGCCTGCGAGACCAGGTACAGCACCAGCCCGGAGCCGCCGATCGCGGCCGCGACGCCCGCGCCCCGGCCGAGGTCGCGCAGCTTCTCCCGCAGGTCGAAGCCCAGCACCCGCAGCGAGGCGCCCTCGCGCACCAGCAGGTAGCCGACCAGCACCACCGGCATCAGCCCGCGCCCGATGTAGTAGAGCTGCCAGACCAGGTCCAGCCAGGGCCGCCCGGGCGCGTGCGAGCCGTTCAGGGTCGCGACCTGCTGCCCGAGCTGGATCGGCGCGGTGAGCGAGCCGGCGAAGCTGATCAGCGCGCTGATCCCGCTGGCGCCGAGCGAGAGTCCGAGGACGATCAGCAGTTCCGCCCCGAGCAGGCGGCGGTCGGGCCGCGCGGTCTCCGGCACGGTCGGGCGGGTCGTCACGGGCGCTCCAGCAGACGGATCCTGCGGCGAGCAGGTGATGGCTCCGGCGGTCGGCCGACGACCGGAGCGATCATCCTGACACAGCGGGCGGGCGGCTCAGCCGACCGGCCAGGTGTGCACCGGCTCGCCGCCCCGCATGTGCTCGGCGTAGCGCCTGGTCATCGCGGCGAGCGCGGCCGGACGGTCCATCCCGTACCGCTCGCGCAGCCGGTGGAAGGTGGCGCTCTGCCAGGCCGCGCCGTTGGTGCGGCGCAGGCAGCGCTGCTCGATGATCCCCAGGTAGCGGTCCCGATCGACGGGCTCCACGCCCCACTCGTCCAGTCCCTGGTGGGCCATCGGCAGCAGTTCGTTGAGGACCAGGTCGACCGCCGACACCGTCTGCAGTCCGCCGCTCCGGCCGGCCCGGCCGGCCCGGCCGGGGCGCGGCCACTGGAACACCGCGTCGATGCCGTACCGGGCGCCCTGCCGGAAGTTCTCGTCCGCCCGCTCGAACGGCAGCCGGGTCCAGACCGGCCGGGGCTGCTCGGCGAGCACCCGCACCAGTCCGTAGTAGAAGGCCGCGTTGGCCAGGGTGTCGGCGACCGTCGGACCGGCCGGCAGCGCCCGGTTCTCCACCCGCAGGTGCGCGACCCCGCCGGCGACGTCGTACACCGGCCGGTTCCACCGGTAGATGGTGCCGTTGTGCAGCCGCATCTCGGCGAGCCGGGGCGCGCCGCCGGAGGCCAGCACCTTCAGCGGGTCCTCGTCGTCGCAGATCGGCAGCAGCGCCGGGAAGTAGCGCAGGTTCTCCTCGAACAGGTCGTACGCCGAGTCCACCCAGCGCTCGCCGAACCACGTGATCGGGCGCACGCCCTGGGCCTTGAGCTCCGCCGAACGGGTGTCACAGGCCTGCTGGAAGAGCACCGGACGGGTCTCCCGCCAGAGCTCACGGCCGAACAGGAACGGGGAGTTGGCGCCGAGCGCGAGCTGCGGCCCGCAGATCGCCTGGGCGGCGTTCCACACCGAGGAGAACCGCTCCGGGGTCACCTGGAGGTGCAGTTGCAGCGAGGTCGCGGCGGCCTCGGCGACCATCGTGATCGACTCCAGCTGGAGGTGCTCGACGCCCTCGATGTCCAGCGCGATGTCCTCCCCCCGGGCGGCCAGGATCTGGTCGCTGAGCAGGCTGTACCGCTGGTTGTGGCTCATCGCCTCCAGCCCGGTGTGGTCGTTCTCCAGGGTCGGCAGGATGCCCACCATGAGGATCCGGGCGCCGGCCTCGGCGGCCTGCCGGTCGGCGTAGCGGAGTCCGGTGTCGATCTCCTCGCGCAGTTCCTCGAAGACGTGCCCGCACAGCCGGTGCGGCACGATGTTGACCTCGATGTTGAACTGGCCCAGCTCGGTCTGGAAGTCGCTGGACCCGATGGCACTCAGCACCTGGGCGTTGCGCATCACCGGCAGGCCCTGCTCGTCGGCCAGGTTGAGCTCGATCTCCAGCCCCATCACCGCCCGCGGCCGGTCGAAACGGTCCTCGCGCAACATCCGCCCGAGCGCGTCCAGACAGGCCTGGAGTTTGAGCCGGTACTGCTGCCGGTCCGCCAGGTCCGCCCGAGTCGCCACGACCTTCTCGCCCACGGTCCCCTCCTCCTGAGACACCCGGCCGGTCGACCGTGCCAGCATCATGCCCACCTCGAAGATCGATACCCGAACGCGCGTACTGGCTTGCAATGCAAGGAAACTGACGGATATTCAGACCATCTGTAGACTTGCCCGGCACCACTGCCTGTGATAAACAGATCACCCTGCGCATTTGTTCGATGAAGTTCGCTGAGTTCGCACTGCGTGCCGACCGGTCCGTTCCCGCCCCGAGTCCCTCGTCGACGGCGGCGACCGCGCCGGCACCGCGATCCTGCACAACCGGACAAGGCCGGGCCCCGTCACCGAAGACGCACCGCGCCGCGCCGGTATGCCGCACTCGCACGCCGATCTCGCTTGGAGAGGCGGACCCCGCCATGACCCTGCAGACCCCCCAGCCCCCGCCGAGCGCGCTGCGCGCGGTCCTGGGCGCGCTCGACTCGGAGACCGCGCTGCGCCAGCCCGCGGCCGCAGCGCTGCGTCACCCGACCGGTCCACTGCTCCCGGCACACCCGCTCGCGGTGCACGTCCTGGACGGCCCGCGCCCCGAACTCCCCGCCGCCCGCCGGACCGGCTGGCGCTTCCTGATCAAGGACGGCCCCGACGTGGCCGCCGCCGCCGAGGTGGTGCAGAGCCCCGAGGGCCACACCTTCTCCCACTTCACGGCCGGCCCCTACCTCTCCTCCACCGTCCGGGCGCTGCGCGAGGCCTGGCAGCTCGCCCAGAGCTCCCGCCCCCGCCGCCAGCCCAGACTGCTCACCTTCCCGGGCCAGTACGCCACCGCGCTCTGGCTGCACAGCCCGGACGCCGACCCGTCCGCCGATCTGCTGATCCCGCTGGCCCCGGCCCCGCTCGGGGTCACCGCGCACCGCGCCTACCCGGCCGCCGAGCTGCTCCCGCTGCTGGCCCGCACACCGCTCGCCGGACCGCTGCTGCTCGGCTCCGCCTGAGCCCGCGCCACCGCACCGGCCGCCGGGCAGTCCGCCCGGCGGCCCTTCGCCGTGCTCTCCGGCCCCACCCGGCGGCCCCCTGACGGCCTCCTGACGGCCTCACCCGAACGGCTACCACCTGGACGGGCCACCGGCCATGACCCCACCGGGTCATGCCCCGACTGACCCGACCGTGCGCGATTTCCCTCCGGCCCCACCTGAACGGGTGATCTCTGCCCGGGAGTTGTGGCGCATGTCACGAAATCCCTGCGCGCGCGTCCGCAGATGCCGACACTGGGAACCAGCGTGGAAGGACCACCTGTCCTACCCACTTGAGCGCCGGTCAACACCTGGTCGGCGCCCGGACAGGATCCGACCACCACGGCGGCTCCGGACGGCTCGACCTCCGGGGACCGCACCACGGGGAGGATCGCAGAGCGAAGCGAGGGTACGCGTATGTGCCAGCACCGTCCTGAGTGCCCGTCGGCCGAGTCCGCGGACCGCGAGGCCGCCGAGCCGGTGGCCTGCCACCCGGAGCAGGGCTGGAGCCTGCTCTGCAACGGCGTCGTCCTGTTCGAGGACACCGGAGAGCTGCTGCCCGACGGCCGGGTGATCGCCCCGCGCCGTCCCGTCGCCCACGCGGCCTGAGCCCACGCGGCCCGAGCCCGTCGGAGCGAACCCGGCCGGCCCGAACCCCCGCCGGACCGGGTCCGGCGCCTGGCACGACGACCAGCGCGAAGGGCAGGGCCCCGGCAGAAACGTTCTGCCGGGGCCCTGCCCCATGACCGCGCGTCCGATCAGACGCCGTACTCGTCCAGCGGCGGGCAGGAGCAGACCAGGTTGCGGTCGCCGTACGCACCGTCGATCCGGCTCACCGGCGGCCAGTACTTGTCCGCCGGGTTCACGCCCGCCGGGAAGACCGCCTCCTGCCGCGAGTAGCCGTGCGCCCAGTCGCCGGCCAGCGTGGCGGCGGTGTGCGGGGCGTTGCGCAGCGGGTTGTCGTCGGCCGCCCACTCGCCCGAGCCGACCTTGTCGATCTCGCCGCGGATCTCGATCATCGCCTCGCAGAAGCGGTCGATCTCGTACAGGTCCTCGGACTCGGTCGGCTCGATCATCAGCGTGCCGGCCACCGGGAAGGACATCGTCGGCGCGTGGAAGCCGTAGTCGATCAGGCGCTTGGCGATGTCGTCCACCGTCACGCCCGTCTCCTTGGTCAGCGGACGCAGGTCGATGATGCACTCGTGCGCGACCAGCCCGCCCGGGCCGGTGTAGAGCACCGGGAAGTGCGGGGCCAGGCGCTTGGCGATGTAGTTGGCGTTCAGCACCGCGACCTGGGTCGCGTGCTTGAGGCCCTCGCCGCCCATCAGCCGGACGTACGCCCAGGAGATCGGCAGGATCGCCGCCGAGCCCCACGGCGCGGCCGAGATCGGGCCGACGCCGGTGGCCGGGCCGGCCTCCTCCTGCAGCGGGTGGTTCGGCAGGTACGGCGCCAGGTGGGCGCGCACCGCGACCGGGCCGACGCCCGGGCCGCCGCCGCCGTGCGGGATGCAGAAGGTCTTGTGCAGGTTGAGGTGCGAGACGTCCGCGCCGAACTTGCCCGGCTTGGCCAGGCCGACCAGGGCGTTCAGGTTGGCGCCGTCCACGTACACCTGGCCGCCGGCCTCGTGCACCAGGGCGCAGATGTCGGTGATCTGGGTCTCGTACACGCCGTGGGTCGACGGGTAGGTGACCATCAGCACCGAGAGGCTGTCGCGGTGCTGCTCGATCTTGGCCTTCAGGTCCTCGACGTCCACGTCGCCGTCGACCAGGGTCTTCACCACGACCACGCGCATGCCGGCCATCACCGCGGAGGCGGCGTTGGTGCCGTGCGCCGAGGACGGGATCAGGCAGACGTCACGCTGGGTGTCGCCGTTGGCATGGTGGTAGGCGCGGACGGCCAGCAGGCCGGCCAACTCGCCCTGGGAACCCGCGTTCGGCTGGATCGAGACGGCGTCGTAGCCGGTGACCTCGACGAGCTGCTGCTCCAGCTGGCGGATCAGGGTCAGGTAGCCCGCGGCCTGGTCGACCGGCGCGAAGGGGTGCAGCTGGCCGAACTCCGGCCAGGTGACCGCCTCCATCTCGGTGGTGGCGTTGAGCTTCATGGTGCAGGAGCCCAGCGGGATCATGCCGCGGTCCAGCGCGTAGTCCCGGTCCGACAGGCGGCGCAGGTAGCGCAGCATGGCGGTCTCCGAGCGGTGGCTGTGGAAGACCGGGTGGGTCAGGTACTCGTCCTCGCGCAGCAGCGCGGCCGGCAGCGCGTCGGCGTTCTCGGCGGCCTCGACCGCGTGGACGCCGAACGCGGCCCAGACGCCCGCCAGGTGCTCGCGGGTGGTGGTCTCGTCGGTGGAGACCGAGATCCGGTCCGCGCCGTCCTGGTGCACGTTGATGCCGTTGGCGCGGGCGGCGGCGGCGATCTCGGCGGCGCGGCCCGGGACGACGGCGGTGACGGTGTCGAAGAACTCGCCGTGCAGCAGCTCCACGCCGCCGGCCCGCAGGCCCTCGGCGAGGGCTGCGGCGTAGCGGTGGGTGCGGCGGGCGATGTCGGCCAGGCCGTCCGGGCCGTGGTAGACCGCGTACATCGAGGCCATCACGGCGAGCAGCACCTGGGCGGTGCAGATGTTGCTGGTGGCCTTCTCGCGGCGGATGTGCTGCTCGCGGGTCTGCAGCGCCAGGCGGTAGGCGCGGTTGCCGTCGGCGTCGACGGAGACGCCGACCAGGCGGCCGGGCAGCGAGCGGGCGTACTCGGCGCGCACCGAGAGGTAGCCGGCGTGCGGACCGCCGAAGCCCATCGGCACGCCGAAGCGCTGCGAGGTGCCGCAGGCGATGTCGGCGCCCAGCGAGCCCGGGGACTTGAGCAGGGTCAGCGCCAGCAGGTCGGCGGCGACGGCGACGACCGCGCCCAGCCCGTGGGCCTGCTCGATCACCGGGGCGAGGTCGCGGACCACGCCGGTGGCGCCCGGGTACTGCAGCAGCACGCCGAACACGCCGCGCTCGGCGATCTCGGCCGGGATGCCCTCGGACAGGTCGGCGACGACCACCTCGACACCGGTCGGCACGGCCCGGGTGTTGATCACCGCGACGGTCTGCGGCAGGGTCTCGACGTCGACCAGGAAGACGCCGCCCCTGACCTTGGTGACGCGACGGGCCAGCGCCATCGCCTCGGCGGCCGCGGTGCCCTCGTCCAGCAGCGAGGAGCCGGAGGTCGGCAGACCGGTCAGGTCGGAGACCAGGGTCTGGAAGTTGAGCAGCGCCTCCAGGCGGCCCTGCGAGATCTCCGGCTGGTACGGGGTGTACGCGGTGTACCAGGCCGGGTTCTCCATGACGTTGCGCAGGATCACCGGCGGGGTGAAGGTGCCGTAGTAGCCCAGGCCGATCATCGGCTGGAGCACCTGGTTGCGGGCGGCGAGCTCGCGCAGCTCGGCGAGGACCTGCGCCTCGCTGCGACCGGCGGGCAGGTCGAGGGCGGTGATGGAGCGGATGGCCTCGGGAACGGCGGTGGCGGCGAGCTCGTCCAGCGAGCCGTAGCCGACCGAGGCCAGCATCTTCTCCTGCGCGGCGGCGTCGGGGCCGATGTGGCGGTTCTCGAAGGGGCTGGCCAGCTCAAGCTCGGTGAGGGTCGAGGCGCCGGTGGGGCGTCCCGCGTTCGGCTGGGCGTTCATGGTGGTCGAGGCCTCCTGGTCACGGACCGGCTGGGGTGCGCTCGCCGGCCGGCCAACGCCGCTGCGGACAGCGGACCGACCTGGGCGGGCGGACCCGAAAGGCCTCCCCCTCTGTCATCGGGACCTGAGAGCTTCGCCCGCACGGCGCGCTGTGGCGCACCGTCGGCTTGCACCGTCGGTGAGGGTGGTGGCCGTCGGCTCCCGCGCCGACGGTCCTGCCCTGCTTTCCAGAGTGACCTATCCCGCACGGTACGGATGCCTGAGAGATTCCGGGGAGGAGTTGCTCCTTCGGCGCCTCGACCAGCGGTTTTCGCTGCCGAGGACTCTCCCGAGCGGGCTCGGCGGTCGGGGCCCAGGGTACCAGCGGGAGGCCTTCCGATCACGGGTGCGTCGGGTCACTCCGGGTCTACGCGCGTCCCCCGGACGGCTCAGCGCGAACCCGTCCGGCCGCACCCCGCTCGCGCCCGTCCGTTTCATGCCTTTTGGTGTGAAGTGGCGGACGGAACGGGTGCTCCGGCCGCCTTTCCTGCGGGAGTTCCGCAGCCGCAGCGCTTGGAGGAAAGAGTGCAGACCGACATCGACCCCCGGGACCTCATCGGCCACAAGGCGGTCGACCGCAACGGAGACAAGATCGGCACGGTCGACGAGGTGTACCTGGACGACGCCACCGGGCAGCCGGAGTGGGCGGCCGTCCGGACCGGCATCTTCGGCCGGGACGCCTTCGTCCCGCTCACCACGAGCGAGTTCTCCGGCGACGAGCTCCGGGTGCCGTACGACAAGTCGCTGGTCAAGGACTCGCCGGACTTCGGCGTCGGCCAGCACCTGTCGCCCGCCCAGGAGCTCCAGCTCTACCGCTACTACGGCCTCGACACCCCGCTGGACGGCCGCCCGTCCGCCGACCGGACCGGCCGGGACGAGCGGCCCGACCTCGACTTCGGCACCACCTCGGCCGCCGCGGCCGCCAAACCGCTGTCCCTCCACTCCCCCGAGGCCGGCCCGACCATGACGACGACCACCAACTCGAACACCAGCACCCACACCGCCCCGGAGGCCCCCGTGCGGACCCTCAGCACCCCCGCACCGACGGCCGCCGGCCCGGCGATCACCGAGGCCGCCGCCCCGGTCGTCGAGACCAAGCCCCGGCCCGCCCCGACCGCGGCCGCCCCCGCACCGAACGGCACCGCCGCCGCCTCGGCCCCCAACGGCCCGATCGAGATCACCTGCCGCGAGGAGCGCCTGGACATCACCACCGAGTGGCACGTCCTCGGCACCGCGAAGCTGCGCAAGTACGTGACCAGCGAGCAGGTCGAGCGCCGCGTCCCGGTGGTCCGCGAGCGGGTCCGGGTGGAGCGGATGCCGGTCAGCGACGCCGAGCGCGCCTCGCTCAGCGAGAAGGAGATCGCCGAGGCGGTCGAGGAGGTCACCCTCCGTGAGGAGCGACCGGTGGTCCGCAAGTACCTCGCCCCGATCGAGCGGGTCCGCCTGGTGGTCGAGCGCTACACCGCGGAGGAGGTGGTCCGGGACGAGCTGCGCCGCGAGCACGTCGAGGTTCACGACGACACCCCCGCCGCCGACGCCCCGGCCGAACCGGCCGAACCGACCGCCCACGCCACCCACGTGGCCGACGGCGCCCGCCCGGCCGCCCTGCGCCCGCTGGCCTGATCACCTCCGCCTTCCCGAGGGCCCCGGACTCCGGTCCGGGGCCCTCCGCGTGCCCGACCACCCGTCACCCCCCCGGTACGCCAAGCGGAACCTTCGCCTTTGCCAAATCTTAACCACTCGATATTTGACACTCTGAAGTATCTCCCGGCAGAGTTACTTCAGTTCATTCACTATGTACGGGAGGAAGCAACCGTGAGTGAGGCACCACAGCCCACCACCGCGGCCGAGAAGCAGCGCAACGCCCGGGTCCTGCCGGCCCTCATCCTGGCGATGCTGTCGTTCAGCGTGGTGCAGACCGCGGTCGTTCCGATCCTGCCGTCGCTGGCCAAGGAACTGGACGTCTCCGGGTCCAACATCACCTGGCTGATGACCGCCAACCTGCTGTCCGCGGCCGTGCTGACTCCCCTGTTGGGCCGCTTCGGCGACCTCCGGGGCCGCAAGCCCATGCTGCTGATCTCGCTGGCCGGTCTGGTCGCCGGTTCGGCCCTGGCGGTCAGCACCCACTCCTTCACCTGGCTGATCGTCGCCCGCGTCCTCCAGGGCGCCGGCGGTGGCGTGATGCCGCTGGCGATCAGCATCGTCCGTGACGAGCTGCCCAAGCAGAAGGTGACCGGCGGCGTCGCCGCCATCAGCGCCTCGATGGGCGTCGGCTCCGGCCTCGGCCTGGTCGCCACCGGCCTGCTGCTGGAGCACTGGAACTACAAGTCGATCTTCTGGATGGGCCTGGCCTTCGGCCTGCTCGCGGTCGCCCTGGTCGCCTTCCGGGTGCCGTCCGACCCGGTCATCGACAAGGAGGGCGGCGCCGACCCGCTCGGTGCCGTCACCCTGGCCGCCTGGCTCTCCGCGCTGCTGGTCGCGGTCAGCCAGGGCAACCACTGGGGCTGGACCTCCACCAAGACCCTCGGCCTGTTCGCCGTCGCCGCCGTGCTCGCCCTGGTCTGGGGCGTCATCGAGACCAAGGTCGCCCACCCGCTGGTCGACCTCAAGATGATGGGCCGCCCGGCCGTCGCCTTCACCAACCTGGCCGGTCTGCTCATCGGCTTCGGCATGTACGGCTCGTTCATGGTCATCAGCAACTTCGCCCAGACCCCGGAGAAGCTGGCCCACTACGGCTTCACCGCGACCGTCCTGCACGCCGGCGTGATGCTGCTGCCGTCCGCCATCGGCTCGATGGTGGCCGCCCCGGTCGGCGCCATGATGATCTCCCGCCGCGGCCCCCGCCTGCCGCTGGTCCTCGGTGGCGTCCTCGGCGCGATCTCGATGGCCTACCTGGCCCTGCGCCACAGCGCCGAGGGCGACATCTACACCGCCTCCGCCATCTTCGGCCTCGGCATCGGCCTCGCCTTCGCCGCGATGCCCGCCTTCATCAACGGCGCGGTCCCGGTCGAGCAGAGCGGCATCGCCAACGGCATGAACTCCGTGCTCCGCACCGTCGGCGGCGCGATCGGCACCGCCGTGATGACCGCCATCCTGACCGGCGACACCATGAAGTTCCCGATCAAGCTCCCGGTGCAGATCCCGACCCTGGACGCCTACAAGCACGCGTTCTGGACCACGGCCGTCGTCTGCATCATCGCCGGCGTCGTCCCCTTCCTGATCCGCACCGCCAAGCCCGCCGTCACCGCCGTCACCGGCGGCCCGGCCCGGCAGGACTCCAGCCCCGAGCTGGCCAAGACCGACGCCTGACGAGGCGTCCGGCCCGCGCGCTCAGGGACAGGACGCGCGGGCCCGGCCCCCACTCGGTCGCGAGGGCATCACGACCGTCCGGGGTCCGGCACGGTATGCGGCCCCACCCGGTACTTCCCACCGGGTGGGGCCGTTCCGCGTTCCCCGCCCCGCCTCACTCCCCCGCCCCACCGGGATCCTCGACCTGCCGCAGCGGCAGCGGCCGGGCCGGCTCCAGCGCGGGATCGTCCACCCCGAAGGTCCGCACCCGGCCCGGCCCGCTCCACGGCGTCTCGAACCGCACGGTCACCCGTCCCACCCCGCTGCCCTGCACCCAGCCCGGCCCCCACTCGCTGTGCCGGACGTCCTGGCCGGGCATCCAGCGGCGCACCACGGGCTCCTCCGGCTCCTCCTCGGCCACCGCCGCCTCGACCTCCTCGGCGTGCTCCGCCGCCTCCTCCCGCAGCGCCTGCGCGAACAGGTCCTCCTGGGTGTAGTCCGCCAGTTGGGCCACGCCCACCCCGAGCAGCCGCACCCCGCCGGTGATGTCCACCTGCTCGGCTAGCCGCCGCGCCGTCGCGGTGATCACCGCCTCGTCGTCGGTGGGCCCGCCCAGGGTCTCCGAGCGGGTCAGCGTCGAGAAGTCGAACCGCCGCACCTTGAGCACCACCGTCCGCCCCGAGCGCCCGGCCGCCCGCAGCCGCCGCACACAGCGGCCGGCCAGGGCGTCCACCTCGCGCAGCACCCGGTCCCGGTCGGCCAGGTCCACCTCGTAGGTGTCCTCCACCGAGACCGACTTGGCGTCCTGATCGGCCACCACCGGCCGCTCGTCCAGCCCTATCGACATCTGGAAGATCCCGGCGCCGTGCGCCCGCCCCAGCAGCTGCACCAGCTCGGCCTCACCGGCATCCGCCAGGTCGGCCACCGTGCTCAGCCCGGCCCGCCGCAGCACCTGCTCGGTGGCCGGCCCGATCCCGGGCAGCGCCCGCACCGGCATCGGCCCCAGCACGGCCCGCTCCTGCCCGGGCTCGACCAGCACCAGTCCGTCCGGTTTCGCCTGCTCCGAGGCGATCTTCGCCATCAGCTTGGAGCCCGCCGCCCCCACCGAGCCGGTCAGACCGGTGAACCGGTGGATGTCCGCCCGCAGGTCCTCCGCGAGGGCCAGCACCAGCCGCTCCCCGGTCTCGTGGTCCGCCTCCGCCAGCACCGGACCGTACGGACCGGCCTCCAGGTCGACGAAGGCCTCGTCCAGGCTCAGCGGCTGCACCAGCGGCGACAGCCCGCGCAGCAGCCCCATCACGATCTCGCTGTTCTGCCGGTACGCCTCGAACCGCCCGGACAGGAAGGCCGCGTTGGGGCACAACCGGCGCGCCTGCGCCATCGGCATCGCCGAGTGCACCCCGAACCTGCGCGCCTCGTACGAGGCCGTGGAGACCACCCCGCGCCCGCCCAGCCCTCCGACGATCACCGGCTTGCCGCGCAGGCTCGGCTTGGCCGCCTGCTCCACCGCGGCGAAGAAGGCGTCCATGTCGAGGTGGATGATGCTCGGCAGAGATCGCACCCGCCGATCATCGCGCACGGGTCCGACAGTGCGTACGAACCCGGCCGTCGCCCGGGGGTCGGCCGCCCGCCGCTACTGCTTCGCCGCCTCCGCCAGCGCCTTCGGGATGCCGTCCTCCTTGGGCCCGAGGAACACCGGGTCCGGCCGCAGCACCATGTTGACCGCCGCCTTGCCCGCCCCGGCGACCTCCCGCAGCCCGCCGTACAGCCAGGTGGAGTCGTGCGCTTCCGGCACCCCGACCGCGTACGAGCGGATGCCCGCCGCCTCGCACAGCGCCAGCGCCCGCCGGACGTGGAAGTCCTGACTGACCAGCACCGCGCGGTCCACCCCGAAGACCCGGTGCGCCCGGGTGCAGGAGTTCCAGGTGTCGAAGCCGGCGTAGTCCCGGACCACCCGGTCCGCCGGGACCCCGTGCTCGGTCAGGTAGCGGTACATCGCGTCCGGCTCGTCGTACTGGACCCGCCCGTTGTCCCCGGTCACCAGGATCGCCTTCACCTTGCCCTCCCGGTACAGGTCCAGCGCCGCCACCAGCCGGTGCTCCAGGTACGGCGAGGGCTTGCCCTGGTCCAGCCCGGCCCCGAAGACCACCGCCACCGGCGCCGACGGCGCACTCTCCACCGTGCCCACCCGGTCCCCCGCCGCGCACCACAGCCAGGCGCTCGGCGCCAGCGCCAACGAGCACAGCAGCGTCGTCGCCTGGAAGACCCGGCGCTGCGTCCGGCGCTCCCGCAACCGCGCCCGGATCCCCCCGGCCCGGCGTCGCAGCAGCTCCGATATCCCGGTGCCGACCCCCACGTG
The DNA here is from genome assembly GCF_040303245.1 of Kitasatospora sp. NPDC096077. Classification (NCBI taxonomy): domain Bacteria; kingdom Bacillati; phylum Actinomycetota; class Actinomycetes; order Kitasatosporales; family Streptomycetaceae; genus Kitasatospora; species Kitasatospora sp. NPDC096077. Next base: position 209,992 of record NZ_JBEOSV010000008.1, read on the forward strand.
CCCCTCCCTCGATCGTTTCACCAGGCAACACGACGAGGCCGCGGGCCGGAACGGTTCCCCGTCCGGGCCCGCGGCCCCGTCGAAACGATCGTCCGGCCGGTCAGACCGCCCGGTTGCGCCGCTGCGCCAGCTCGTCCGCCGGGTCGCTGCCGACCAGCGTCTCGCCGGTGTCGGTCCGCTCCGCGTGCAGCCGACCGAGGGTCAGCTCCAGCTCCTGCCAGACCGCTCCCACCGCGATGCCGAACACCCCCTGACCACCCTTCAGCAGATCGACCACCTGCTGCGCCGTGGTGCACTCGTACACCGTCGCACCGTCGGACATCAGCGTCAGCCCGGTCAGATCGGCCTGCTCGGCGGCCTGCAGATGGGCGACGGCCACCCGGATGTTCTGCAGCGAGACGCCGGCGTCGAGCAGCCGCTTGACGATCTTGAGCAGCAGGACGTCACGGAAGCTGTAGAGCCGCTGACTGGTCGCCGGGTACGCGGTCCGGACGCTGGGCTCCAGCAGTCCGGTGCGGGCCCAGTAGTCCAACTGGCGGTAGGTGATGCCGGCCGCCGCACAGGCCGTCGGGCCGCGGAAGCCGACCAGTTCGGATGTCGGGGCCAGTCGCTCGATCGCGGGCTGTCCCGGCTGCACGGCCGGGAACCGGCCCACCCTGGGCAGGTCCGACACGCTGTGAGCGGTGCGCGGCATGTGCACGGCGCACAGGCCTCCCACGGCCGCGTCATCGCCGGTGCTGCTCATGCCTACCTCCGTCCACTCGTGCTGCGGGCAACCCGACTGCGGGCATCGGTCACCCGGACAGCCACTCCTGACGGTAGGCAGTCCCCTATGACCCGTCAACGATCGCCACGCCGGGCCAGACAAACCACATCACTCAGGAGAGTGGTTTTTCGTGCCCCTAGTGTGGGTAAGTGGACGGTTTTTGGCAAAACGCCACGCGCGAGGGCCGACCGGCCCCGTCCGCACTACTGCGGACCGCCGCCGCCGAAGTCCTCGGGCGACACCTGGTCGAGGAACTCGCGGAACTTCTCGACCTCGTCCTCCTGCTCGTCCGGGATGGCGATGCCCGCCTCGGCGAGCACCTCCTCGCTCCCGTAGATCGGCGTGCCGGTGCGCAGCGCGAGTGCTATCGCGTCGGACGGCCGGGCACTCACCTCGACCCCGCCGGCGAACACCAGCTCGGCGTAGAAGACGCCCTCCCGCAGGTCGGTGATCCGGACCTCGGTGAGCTGCTGGCCGAGCGCTTCCAGGACGTCCTTGAACAGGTCGTGCGTCAGCGGGCGCACCGGAGTCATGCCCTGCTGGGCGAAGGCGATCGCGGTCGCCTCGCCGGGGCCGATCCAGATCGGCAGGTATCGATCCCCCCCGACCTCCCGCAGCAGCACGATCGGCTGGTTGGAAGGCATCTCCACTCGGACACCCACGACGTCGAGCTCATTCACACAGGCAACCCTATGGCTCCGACCCCGGATATGAAAGCGCAGGACCGACGCCGCTGGTCAGCGCGGTGCACCGGTCCGGCCGGGGACGCTTCGGAGACTATCCACGGCTGCGCAGACCGGCCTGGACCATGGCCGCGTGCAGCCGTACCGACAGCGTCGCCAGCTCCCTCGCGGTGGCCTCCGCGTGCGCCCGGGTCTGCGGGTTCCGGTGCCGCCGCAGCGGCGCCACCACCTGCTCCACCAACGCGATCTCGCGGTCCGCCGCCGCCTTCATCGCCCTCAGGTGCCGCGGCTCCAGGCCGTACCGGCCGAGCTCGGCGACCAACCGGGCCACCTGCAGCGCCTCCCCGTCGTACCCGCCGTCCGGACCCGGCACGACCAGCCCGTACGACTCCCACTCCGCCAGCTCCGGCTCGCCCGCCTCGGCGGCGGCCAGCAGCTCGGCCCGGCCCAGCCGGACCCCGGGCGGGACCTCGGCCGAGGCCACCAGCTCGCGGTCGGCCTCCTCCAGCGGCCCGGGCCGGGTGTCGGCCGCGGACGGCAGCGCGGGCGGGGCCTCACCGCGCTCGATCGCGTCCAGGTGCTCGCGGATCACCCGCAGCGGCAGGTAGTGGTCGCGCTGCATCCGCAGCACGTAGGCCAGCCGTTCCACGTCGGACGGGCTGAACTTGCGGTACCCCGACGGGGTGCGCTGCGGCTCGACCAGCCCCTCCGCCTCCAGGAAGCGGATCTTGGAGATGGTCACCTCGGGGAAGTCGTCGCGCAGGAAGGCCAGCACCGCGCCGATGCTCAGCAGTTCGTCGGCGCCGCGCCGCCGCCCGGCGGGCCGGTCCGGCCGGACCGGCCGGACCGGCTGCCTGGGGCCCGCGACCACCCCGCGCCCGCCGCGGTCCGCCTGCGGACCGGACGACGACGCAGGGTTGGTCGCCCCGAGAGAAGAGGAAGGGGTATTCGTATTCACTCGGGCTCCTGCCGACGTTGGTTTCAGTACCCCCGGTTGTGGCCGGCGAAGAACACCAGCCGGTACTTCCCGATCTGCACCTCGTCGCCGTTGTTCAGCGCCACCTCGTCGATCCGCTCCCGGTTAACGTAGGTGCCGTTCAGGCTGCCCACGTCCGCGACGCTGAAGCCGGCCGGGGTGCGGCGGAACTCCACGTGCCGCCGGGACACCGTGACGTCGTCCAGGAAGATGTCACCCTGCGGGTGACGACCCGCCGTGGTGACGTCGGAGTCCAGCAGGAACCGGCTGCCCGAGTTCGGGCCGCGCTGGACGATCAGCAGGGCCGAGCCCGGCGGCAGCGCGTCGATCGCCGACAGCACCTCGGCCGACAGCGCCGGCGTGGTACCGGTGCCGGTCGTGGCGGACGGGTCGTACGACTCCAGGCCGGAGATCGAGATCGTCGAGGTGGTCTCCACCGCCCCCTCCGGCAGCAGACCCCCACGCAGCGCGGTACCGCAGTTGGAACAGAAGCGGGCCGCGGCCGGGTTCTGGTTGCCGCACCTGGGGCACGGAGTGGGGCCAGCCATGTTCACAGCCTCCTGGCGCGGCACACCCGACGGGTTGTGCCCGGCGTACGGGTCCGGGGCAAACCCTCCACCAGAGGTTGAGGGTCCTGACGGGAAACCTATGCGCGGGTCGCCGGAGGGGTCAACCGACGCGCCGTAGCCCGCCGGATTGCCCGCGTACTGGGCGGCGGCACCGTCCCGGTACAGCTGCTGTCCGGCGTACGGCCCGGCCTCGGGAGCGGGGCGCATGCCCGGCACGGCGGGCTCGTCGTCCGACCGGCGGTGCCGCGCGGTGGGCGCCTCGACGGCGGCCGCGTCGCGACCCTTGTTGCGACCGAACAACTTCGAGAAGAAACTCACGGGCGAATCCCCTTGCGTGTGACAGACCCGCCCGCGGGGCAGGGTGAGAACCTCGGACAGGCGGCGGGCCCGGTTGCGGCCCGGGCCTGCTGGAGTGGTACTCCGACGGTTGGTGCGGCGTTTGCTGCTACGGAGCGTACTGGTGCGAACCAGTCTCCCCTAAGCGACGACGACACCCCGCACCGGGTGCCGCCCGCCCGTGACGGGCCGTTCGTCGAGCGCCCCGTCACTTCGAAGCCGGCTTGGCGTACTGCGGCGTCTTCAGATCGACGAGGGCGTCGACGACCACCTTCTGCTGCTGGGCGATCGTCGCCCGCGCCTGGTGGCTCTCCAGGGTACGGACGACGCCCCCCGGGATGTTCAGCGCGGGCGTCAGATCCTGCGGGTTCCCCACGACGGTGAACCGATAGGGCTGCGAGACCTTCTTCCCGTCGATCTGCACCCCGCCGCCCGAGAGGTCGGTGAAGTAGGTGTTGACCACCACGCGCACATCGTTGATCTGAATCGCCTCCGCCCCCGCCGCTCGAAGTTCCTGCAGGGTGTCCAGCAGCATATCTGCCTTCACCTGCCCTTGGGGATCATCGACCGTGAGTACGATGCCCGGACCTGTGGCTTTGACCGTACCGGCCAGCACACCCAGTTCCGTCATCTTCTTCCTGGTCTGCTCCTGGGCCTCCTTGGCCTGGTTGGAGCTGTTCTCCAACTTGCCCAGGGACTGCTCCAGCTCGGCCTTCTCCTGCTGCAGACGCTGCTGACGACTGTCCAGTTCGTCGAGGATCCGGACCAGGTCCTCCTGCCGGGCCCCGCGCAGCTGGTTGTGGTGGTCGTTGGTCGAGCGCACCTGGATCGCCAGCCCCAGGCCGAGCGAGAACAGCAGCAGCGCCACCACGAGTTGGCCGCGCGACAGCCTCGGCGGCCACAGCGCCGCCTTCAACCGCCGCCGACCGGCGCTCCGGTCCGCGGCGGGCGGCTCCTCGACGGCCTCCGGTCCGGCGCCCTCCGACGGCTCGTCGGCCTCAACCTCAGCCTCAGAGCTCGGTACCGCCTCGTGCCCCGGCTCCCGCTCCGGCGCGGGCGGGGGCACGGGAACGGCCGCCTTGGTCAGCCGCACCGTCAGCTCCGACGACTCGGACAGCGCGGACGGCTCGGACGGCTCGGACGGCTTCACCGGCGTCGACGGCTCGGAGGGCTCCGGCTCCTCCGCCCGGGCCTCAAGCTCAGCCTCAGCGTCAGACTCCACCGGCGCCGACGCGGCCTCGACCACGGCTTCGGACTCCTGGTCGGTCCCGGTCGCCCCGACCACCGGCTCCGCCGCCTTCCTCCCCCCGTCCTTCGCCGCCTCCTCGCGGCCCGGCTCAGGCACGGAAGACATGGCGCCGGATCGCCGCCGCGTTGGAGAAGATGCGGATGCCGAGGACGACGACCACGCCCGTGGACAGCTGCGAGCCGACGCCCAGCTGGTCACCAAGGAAGACGATCAGCGCCGCGACCACCACGTTCGACAGGAACGAGACGATGAAGACCTTGTCGTTGAAGATCCCGTCCAGCATCGCCCGGACGCCACCGAACACCGCGTCCAGCGCCGCCACCACCGCGATCGGCAGGTAGGGCACCACGGCGTCGGGCACCTCGGGTTGGACGAAGAGGCCGACGACCACCCCGATCACGAGACCCAGTACGGCAATCACGGTCTAGCTGCTCCTGTCGTGGTCTTGGCGGATCCGCCGGTCGGCCGCCGCTTCGCGGGCGGACCGCTGGTCGCGGACGGTGAAACGGACGCGCTGGGGCTCTGCGAGGTTCCCGGGCCGGCCGACGGGCTCCCGCCCGGGGTGACCGAGGGGCTCGCCGAGGGCGAGGGCTCGGGCGTGACCGGCTGGGCGGTCCGCAGCGTCACGCCCACCGCCGCCGACAGGGTCAGGCTCTTCTGCGCGGAGAGCGTCGACTTGATGCCGTACTTCTCCTCCAGCAGCCGCAGGTACTGCCCGGCCATGTCGTTCTCGAAGGCGGTCAGGAGCTTGGGCCCGTCCCCGATCGCCTGGATGTTGTACGGCGGAACCAGCGGCCGGTTGTCCACCAGCACCGCCTCACCGGCGGCCCTGATCGCGGAGAGCGCGGTCAGCCGCTGCCCGTTGATCGAGACCGCCTCCGCGCCGGATCCCCACAGACCGTTCACCACCAGTTGCAGGTCCCGGTCGCGCAGCCGGCCGCTGTTGGAGAAGCCCTGCCCGGCCCGCGGGTCGACGTTACCCCCGCCGCCCGTCCCCGCCGCGTCCTCCAGGACCAGCTTCACACCGGGCCCGGTGACCTCCCCCAGCCCCACGTCACCGGTCAGCGCGACGGACCCGCCGTCACCCGAGGCCAGCGCCTGCTGCTGAGTGTCGTCGACCTTGCGCCGCAGGTCCTGGACCTCCTTCTGCAGGAGGTCCGCCGCGCCGTTGCTGTCGTTGATCCGGTGGATCAGCGCGTCCCGTTCCTTGGCCAGCGTCGGCTCGGCCTTGTGCGCGTTCACCGCGCCCACCGTCACCACCGCCCCGACCAGCGCCAACCCGGCACCCAGCGTCAGCAGGCCCTTCAGCGTCCCGGGTATCCGACTGTCCTGTGCACCGCCCCGGGCCGCGGCCGCCTCGGCGTACCCCTCGTCCAGGCTGTGGTCCATCACATTGGTCAGCAGGGACATCGAGGCGTCCGGGCGGTTGTACCGTCCGTTCGGGGCACTCGGCGTCGGCGTCGCTGGCATGCGGACCATCGTCCCATGACGCCGGAGGCCCCCGGCGCACGGCCCCTGAGCTGCACACACGTCGCACACATCGACGAATGGTGCAGGACCGCTCCGAATGACGTGAAAACGGACAGCGGGGCGTACGGACCAAGCCGCACGCCCCGCCGTTCGGGGATCGGTCCGATCAGCGGACCGATCCGGTCAGAGCATCATCGCCCCGCACCCTCGACCACCGACGCCCACTCGTCCAGCAGCGCGTCGGTGGCCTCGTCGTCCGGGCCCTCGGCCCACAGATGGGTGATCGCCTCGGCCGGGTCCGGCAGCACCAGGGTCCACCGACCGTCCGCCTCGACCACCCGGACGCCGTCGGTGGTGTCCAGCCGCCGACTGCCGGCCGCCTCCACCACCGAGCGCATGACCATGCCCTTCGCCGCCCAGGGCGTCGCGATGTCCCGGCGCCGGATGTGCGCCTGCGGGATCCGCGCGTCGATCTGGCTCAGCGTGAGCTGGGTCCGGGCCACCAGGCCGACCAGCCGGACGAAGGCCGCAGCACCGTCCAGCACCCCGCTGAACTCGGGCACCACGAAGCCGCCGCGCCCGTCACCGCCGAACACCGTGCCCTCGGCGGAGGCCGCCTTCGCCAGGTCGTCCGGCGTCGTCGTGGTCCAGATGACCTGGGTGCCGTGGTACGCGGCGACCTGCTCGGCGATCCGGGTCGTGGTCACCGGCAGCGCCACCTGGCCACTGCGTCGCTCGGCCGCGACCAGGTCCAGCAGCACCAGCAGCGCCCGGTCGTCGTCGATCACCCGGCCCAGCTCGTCCACGAACGCGACCCGCTCGCCGACCGGGTCGAACCGCACCCCGAAGGCCGCCCGCGAGGAGGCCACCAGCTCACCCAGCCTGGCCAGCCCGGCCCGCCGGGTCTCCGCGTCCTCGGTCGGCCGCGCCTCGTCCAGCCCGCCGGAGACGGTGAGCGCCTCCACCCCGAGCCGACCGAGGATGCTGGGGAGCACGAGCCCGGCGCTACCGTGCGCGGTGTCCACCACGACCTTCAGTCCGGCCTCCCGGACCCCGGTGGTGTCCACCGTCCGCAGCAGGTTGCCCGCGTAGGAGTCGAACACACTCGACGGGAAGGTCAGGTCCCCGATCTCGCCGGGGAAGGCCCGCCGGTACTCCTGGCGGGCGTAGACCCGGTCGAGCTTGCGCTGCCCGGCCTGCGAGAGGTCCGCCCCGCGCTCGTCGAAGAACAGGATGTCCAGCGAGTCCGGCACCCCCGGCGTGGTCCGCAGGAAGATCCCGCCCGCACTCCCCCGCGCGGTGTGCTGCCGGGCCACCGGCATCGGCACGTTCTCCAGGTCGCGGACATCGATCGCGGAGGTCTGCAGCGCCGAAATCATCGCCCGTTTGAGCGCACGAGCACCACGCGAGTGGTCACGCGCGATGGTGACGGTGGCACCCTTCTTCAAGGTCGTCGCGTACGCGCCCGCCAGCCGCACGGCCAGCTCCGGGGTGATCTCGACGTTCAGGATGCCCGAGACGCCACGGACGCCGAACAGATGCTCCTGGCCGCGCGACTCCCAGATCACCGAGGTGTTGACGACGGCGCCGGCCTCGATGGTCTTGAACGGGTAGACCCGGACGTTCGCCCCGATGATCGACTCCTCGCCGACCAGGCACTCGTCGCCGATCACCGCGCCGTCCTCGATCCGAGCGGCCCGCATCACGTCGGTGTTCTTGCCGACCACACAGCCGCGGAGATTGCTCTGCGGCCCGACGTACACGTTGTCGTGCACCACCGCCCGGTGCAGGAACGCGCCGCGCTTGACCACGACGTTGCTGCCGAGCACGGTGTGCTCGCGGATCTCGACGCCGGCCTCGACCTTGGCGTAGTCCCCGATGTACAGCGGCCCGCGCAGCACCGCCTCCGGGTCCACCTCCGCACCCTCGGCCACCCAGACGCCCGGCGAGATCTCGAAACCGTCGAGTTCGACCTCGACCTTGCCCTCCAGGACGTCCGCCTGGGCCTTGCCGTAGCTCTCGTGGGTGCCCACGTCCTCCCAGTAGCCCTCGGCGACGTAGCCGTAGACCCGCTTGCCCTCCTTCAGGAGTTGTGGGAAGACGTCGCTCGACCAGTCGACGGACTCACCCGCCGCGACGTAGTCGAAGACCTCCGGCTCCATCACGTAGATACCGGTGTTCACCGTGTCGGAGAAGACCTGCCCCCAGGTCGGCTTCTCCAGGAAGCGTTCGACCCGCCCGTCCTCGTCCGTGATCGTGATACCGAACTCCAGGGGATTCGGCACCCTGGTGAGACAGACCGTGACCAGTGCGTTCTTACTGCGGTGAAAGTCGATCAATTCGGAGAGATTGAAGTCGGTCAGCGCGTCACCGGAGATCACCAGAAAGGAATCGTCCCGGAGCGCGTCCTCGGCGTTCTTGACACTCCCCGCAGTGCCGAGCGGCGTCTCCTCATGGGCATACGTGAGGTGCATGCCCAGTTCCTCGCCGTCACCGAAGTAGTTCTTGACGAGTGACGCCAGGAACTGCACGGTGACGACGGTGTCGGAGAGGCCGTGCCGCTTCAGCAGCCGAAGCACGTGCTCCATGATCGGCATATTGGCGACCGGAAGCAGCGGCTTCGGCATGCTGGAGGTCATCGGGCGGAGTCGGGTGCCCTCGCCCCCTGCCATTACTACGGCTTTCATTACGGGTGCGTCCTCCTTCGCGGTGTGGACCTACAGGTCCATCAAACCGTTCCAGAGGGTTCTCTACCCGGAAGGTATCGTCCGACGCACCGGGGCGGCGTGGGACTTCTCTCAGATCACGTCTCAGGCTGTGGACGCCGAGCCCGCGGAGCCCTTGATGATCTGCCGTGCCTGAACCGCGTAAAGAATCGCCGACCACCAGTACAGCGTGGTCCCCCACCAGATGAAGGCCCAGCTCACGACCTCGGCCGGCCGCGCGATCCAGCTGTCGATACCGCCGAGCAGCAGAAGCGGAAACGCGTACATCAGGTTGAAGGTCGCGGCCTTCCCCAGGAAACTCGTCTGGAGCGGCCCGTAACCGTGCCTGTTCAGCAGGGGCAGCAGCGAGGCGATAAAGAGTTCCCGAGCGATCAGAATCGCCGTCACCCACCACGGCAGGAACTCACGCCACGTCAATCCGACGAGCGTGGACAGCACATAGAGCCGGTCCGCCAGCGGGTCCAGCAGCTGTCCCACCCGACTGATCTGCCCCCACCGCCTGGCGAGTTTTCCGTCCAGGTAGTCACTGATCCCGCTCAGCATCAGGATCAGCAGCGCCCAACCGTCGTTCTTCGGCCCGCCGAAGGCCGGCCACAGGATGAGCCAGAGAAAGAGCGGAACGCCGACCAACCGGGCCATGCTCAGCAGATTGGGAATCGTGAAGACCCGATCGGTCTGGACCCGCGTCTCCTGGACCTCCACCCGGGGCCTCCTGTCCTGTGTCACGACAATGCACGTTGACCTTACAACAGAAAAGCCCCCGCCCGGTTCACCCGGCGGGGGCTTCTCTTGAATGATTGTTCGGCGGCGTCCTACTCTCCCACAGGGTCCCCCCTGCAGTACCATCGGCGCTGTGAGGCTTAGCTTCCGGGTTCGGAATGTAACCGGGCG